>CAZELU010000007.1:0-59908 GCA_964513215.1 uncultured Bifidobacterium sp. | reverse complement strand
CACGGCAACGATGCCACGACAACTACGGGCTCTACCGAGCGATCCCGTCTCAACCACTGTTGTGGAGACAATGACCCCCATCACAATCGACGACAACCGCACACCGACCACCGCTCCGACCGAAATCGACTGGTCGCAACATCTCGACCAACTCGAACTCAGTCGCGTCGTTCCCGACCTGCCGTGTACCGACCACGTGCTGCCGATGCCGTTCGACCCTGCGTGTCGTCTGGTCGACGGCAACTCGTCACTTGTGTTGGTCGGTGATTCTCACGCCGCGTCGATCGCCCCGGTGTTCGTCGACTCCGCCACCCGACACGGCTGGGGTCTCGTTCTCGCCAGTCAACCACGCTGCCCGGTCGTGCCTGAGGCGACGGTGCTCGTGTGCGACGCGACGTACGACGACTGCACGTGGTGGGTTCGCGACGTGCTCGACGACATCGTCGACCATGCGGACCATGTGAAGGCTGTCGTCGTCACTGCACGCAGCGGCTACTACTTCCCGGGACACGGCCTTGCCTCCGACACGATGTGCTCGGCCGATCTCCAGGTGAACGGCAGAGTCGCGTCGGACGATGAAGCAGTCGCCGTGTGGACGAACGGCCTCGACCTTCTCGCCACGACCCTGGCCGGTCACAGCATTCCGCTCGTGATCGTTCACGACGTTCCCGAGCTCGAACGATGGCCGAGCGACTGCCTCACCCGCCGCAGCCCCGTCGAGTGTTCGGTCGAGCGAGCCAAGGCCGAGGCATACGCACGTTCGGCCCGGGTAGCCGAGCGATCGGTGGCCGGCACGCACTCCAACGTTTCGATCGTCGATCCGTTCGCAGTCCTGTGTGACGACGAACGATGCCGCCCCACGCACGACACCACGATCATCTACCGCGACGACCACCATCTCACGCCGAGCGGGAGCCGCCTCCTCGGCCCGATCATCGACGATGCGCTGGCCGCGATCACCTGACACGGTGAAAGGGTTCAGAGCACCTCGCCGACTACCTTGGAGGGCCGACACGATTCGTGCGAGGTCCTCATGCGCAAGTTCTTTCTCATCACCGCCACCGTGAGCACTCTGCTCCTTGCCGCCTGTGGTGGCGGCAATGACGAAAGCACCCCGTCCTCTTCCACTGAGGTCACGACCTCCACCGAAGCATCGAGCCCCGAGGTCAGCCCGGTCGAGCAGTACTGCGCCACCAAGGGTGGTTCCATCGAACTCGTCGAGGAGAACGGCCAACAGGTTGCCTACTGCCTCCTCCCCGATGGCCAGCGAGTGAACGCCGAGGAATACTTCGCTACCAGCCAACCGCCCTCCGAAATCACGGCCGCGACGAGTGTCGACGCGACGACTGACGGCGAGTTGGGCTGGTACCCGTCCATCGGCATTGGATCCGATGGGCTGGCCGTCGTCAGCCACCAGGACCGCACCAACGGCGATCTACTCGTCACCAAGTGCACGACCGACGACTGCAGTGAATCGACCACCACCGTCGTGGACAGCAGCAATGAAGTGGGTCTCTACTCGTCAGTGGCAATCGGCTCGGACGGTATGCCGATCATCAGCCACCAGGACCGCACCAATGGCGATCTACGAGTGACGCACTGCAGCACCGCTGATTGCACGACGTCCACCACCACCGCTGTCGATACTGACGGAGACGTCGGCTGGGACTCGTCAATAGCAATCGGCTCCGACGGCCTGGCCATCATCAGCCATCACGACAACACCAACGGAAGTCTTCGCGTCACCCACTGCTCCAACACCGAATGCACCGAAGCCACCAGCACCACGGTCGACGAGTCAGCCGAGGTCGGCTGGTACACCTCGATCGCTATCGGTGAAGACGGCCTGGCCATCATCTCTCACCGCGACGAGACCAATGACGACCTTCGAGTCACCCACTGCTCCAACACCGAATGCACCGAAGCCACCAGCACTACCATCGACTCCGAGGGTGACGTTGGTCAAGAGACGTCGATCGCTATCGGATCAGATGGACTCGCTGTGATCGGTCACTGGGATTTCTCGAACGCTCGTCTGCGTGTGAGCAAGTGCGCCGACGTGGCCTGCACATCGGCCACGACGACCGCCGTCGAGAACGACCGGCAGGAAGGCAATCACTTGTCAGTCGTGATCGGCTCCGACGGGTTCCCGATCATCTCCCTGGTGGACGTGAACTTCTCGTCCCTGTGGGTCACACACTGCGACGATCACGGCTGCACCAACTCGGTCACCACGCCCGTCGACAACACCGCGTCGAGTTCCACGTCCATCACGATTGGTGCCGACGACCGTCCACTCATCGCGGCTTCCACCGGATCGAAGTTGCGCGTCACGCGGTGCAACAACGCCACGTGCACGGCCTGATCTAGTCGAGTCCGAGAACCTCGGGCAACCACACTTCGAGTCGATCCCACATCTGACGGCCACTCTTGGCCAGCAGATGCCCATCACCTTCACACACTTCGACGTCGCCGTGCCCCGCCATGGCCGCGACGATTCGACTCGAATCGAGCGGCAAGATCTCGTCGTTGTCACCATGGAACAACAGAAGTGGTCGACCACGTAATCCGGGTGCCACTTCGCATCCCGCCGACTGGGTCGCGAAGGTGACGACGCCGGCCACTTCGTCCATCACCACCGCCACACGAACGGCAACGGCTCCACCGAACGAGTGGCCCATCACCACGATGCGTTGCGCCCCTGAATCGGATGCAAGTTGCACCGCGGCCGCCACATCGAGACAACACGCATCCATGTCGTTCGGGCGTCGATACGTCACGCGCAAGACCGGCACGCCACGATCGGCCCACACATCCCCCAACCCCTGATACAGACCTTCGGCGGGGCCGAGCAGACCGCCCATCGCACCGCCACACGCCACGATTGCCGCCGGTCGTACCTCGCGACCAGCAGGAACGTGATGCCACAAGACCGTCACGAGTCCGCGAATGGTGAACATCTCCACATGGCGTAGAGACGGGGTGACCATCACGGATTGCGACGCAATCAC
Organism: uncultured Bifidobacterium sp.; assembly: GCA_964513215.1. Taxonomy (GTDB): domain Bacteria; phylum Actinomycetota; class Acidimicrobiia; order Acidimicrobiales; family Ilumatobacteraceae; genus Casp-actino8. The sequence goes on along the minus strand of CAZELU010000007.1, from coordinate 56,897 downwards.
ACCCAGGGCGTGAAGGGGCGGTTCCACCGGCAGTACCCTACAAAGTCCATGGCAACCCCCCGGCCATTCGATCTCGAGGATCAGTCGCATCGTGATCTCGCTCTGCGTGTCGGTCACGCCTGGCGCGAGATTCGTCGTGGCGCGTCCATGAGCAGCCTCGCCGATTACTTCTTCGGCGTCGGTGACGACGCACTCGAGAGCGGGCAGATGGACACACTCGACGTCCTCGTACAGCAGGACGGGTGGCGCATGGGCGACCTCGCCGAAGCACTCCGTGTCGATCCGTCCACCGCCACGCGCGCTGTGCAACGACTCGAACGCATCGGACTCGCGCACCGCACTCAGAGTCGCGACGACAAGCGAGTCGTCATCGTGTGTGCGACGGACGCTGGCCGCTCTCGTCACGCCGAGGCGTTGGCTCGGCGCCAGAGTGCGATGCACTTCATCATGAACTGCTTCGAACCGCACGAACGGGAGCAGTTGGCGATGAGCTTCGAGAAGTTCGTTCACGCTCTCGACGAATTCGTCACCGAGCTCGACGAGTCGCGAGTCGAAAGAATTGGCTGACCGATCGCATTTCGCCGACGAGGCGATGCAATTCGCCCCGCAACTCTTCGGCACCGCGCTGCGCATGACACGTAACCGGGCCGACGCCGAGGATCTGGTTCAAGAAACGATGCTCAAAGCCTTCCGGTCGTACGACTCGTTCGAGACCGGAACCAACCTGCGCGCCTGGCTCTTTCGTATCCTCACCAACACCTTCATCAACTCGTATCGCGCCAAACAATCGCGACCCCTCGAATCCGAGTTGGGAGATCTGGACGACTTGTATCTGTACAAGCGACTTCCCGAGTTGGCTGCCCACACTCAGATGCACAGCGCGGAGGACGAGATCTTCGATCTCTTCACCGACGACGAAGTGAAGCAAGCACTCGAAGACCTACCCGAGGCCTATCTCTTACCCGTGCTCCTGGCCGACGTGCAGGACTTCTCGTATCAAGAAATCGCCGACATGCTCGATGTTCCCATCGGAACCGTCATGAGCCGTCTGCACCGGGGACGAAAGGCCCTGCAGAAAGCACTGGTCGAATTCGCCGAAGAGCGGGGGTTGATCGATGTCAACGCGAAGTGATGTCAACATGTCGGAAGGAATGAGCCATGGCTGATTGTCGCGACACCATTACTCAGCTGTACGCGTACCTCGATCAGATGCTCGACGACGAGCTCCGTCGTGACATCGATCGACACCTGGGGGACTGCCCCGACTGCCAGGGTCACGTGGAGTTCGAGTTCTCGCTCAAGGCCCGGATTCGCTCGCGAGCGGCCACCGAGCCGATTCCGGCCGATCTCGAACAACGCCTACGCGACTGTCTGAACGTCGATCTCGACGCCGACTGAGCCCCGTGTGATCGACGGCCGGCGGGGGCGAGTGGCCCGATCACCCCATGTCTCGCTACGCTGACCCCATGGTCGCTGCGTACGTCTGGCATTGGTGGATCGGTGTGGTTCTCTCGGTCGTCGGCGTCGCCACGGTCGCGGCGATGGGCGCCGGCTACATCAAGCAGGTGAGCGCCACGCGCTTCCCCGGCAAGCGCCAGCAGCGCGGTCACTCCGAAGGCTGACCATCGGCTCTCCGCTCGATACCGAGTGGCAGAGTCACCCCGACATCCGTCGGTGTCTCCAACTGTGTTCGTTCCCCGAACCGGGTTCGTCGGTCTCGTGTGCCGTCTCGGGTGGAGCCGACTCCCTCGCTCTTCTCGCCCTGGCTCGTGCGGCGAATTTGTGCGCCCTGGCCATCCATGTCGATCACGGATTACGGCCCGGATCATCCGACGAAGCGAGTCGCGTGGCCGCAGCCGCTCGTGACGTCGGTGCCGAGTTCCGTTCCGTGAGCATTCGCGTCGAGCCCGGTCCCAATCTCGAGGCCCGGGCCCGCGAACTCCGTTACGCCAGTCTCCCGGATGATGTGCTCACCGGACACACCGCCGACGACCTCGCCGAAACCGTGGTCGTCAATCTCCTCCGTGGCGCCGGACTGCCCGGACTCATCGGCGTTCGGCCGACGGGCGGACCATCCGGTGAGGTCGGCCACCCGTTGCTCGAACTTCGACGCGCCGACACCGAGGCGGTGTGTCGTGCGATGGGATGGACCCCCTTCACCGACCCCACGAATACCGACACGTCATTGCTCCGCAATCGGGTCCGGCACGAGGTGATCCCGTACTTGAACGAGGTGTCGGGTCGCGATCTGGTTCCTGTTCTCGCTCGACAATCGAAGTTGATCGCCGACGACAACGACCTGCTCGACACATTGTCCGAGCACATCGACCCCACCGACGCACGAGCACTCACTTCATCACCACCCGCTTTGGCGCGCCGGGCGGTTCGACGTTGGCTCACCACGACCCATCCACCCGATGCGGCAACCATCGAGCGTGTGCTGGCCGTGGCTCGTGGTGAGGCGGTTGCGTGCGAGATTCCCGGAGGGCATCGGGTCAGTCGTCGGAATCAGGTCCTTTCTCTCACACGGTCCGACGAACACGACTAGATTCGATCCCCGTGCCTCCGAAGTTGCGTGGAAAATGGGCGTTGGGAATCACCCCGCGCAACTTCACCTGGATCCTGAAAGATCGACTCGCGGTGTGCGAGCGTCCGGGCGGTTACGGCGACAACCATCGACGAGTTCGGCGTCAGGAAGAGATCATCTGGATTCGTGAGAACGGCTTCGGCCACGTGGTGTCCATCATCACGGCACCGCACAATCTCCATAACTACGTGGAGATGAACGTGTCGCACAGCCACCGGCCGTTCTCCAACGACGCCGTCGACGAATGGGCCAAGTCGCTGTTCGTCGAACTCAAGAGCCATCTGGCCAAGAAGACAAAGGTGATCGTGCACGGCGAAGAAGTCGGCGATCGCATCATGGGTGCGATGGGCGCCTTCATCCGCTGGTCGGGTCTGGTCGACGACCCGACCGAGGCGATCATGGTCGCCGAGAAGTTGGCTGGACACCAACTCGATTCGTCGGCACGGGCCCTGATTCTCCGAGCCCACGAACTGCGCTGAGCGAATCTTCACGAGTTCAGAGCGAAACTCATCCGTAACGAGCCCGTCCGGTAGGGTCGCTACATGACCACCACGAGTGGCAAGCGAGTCCTGGTGACCGGCATGGGAAGCCAATTGGGTTCCCTCGTCGCCAGCGAACTCGAGAACGAGAGTTGGGTCACCGACATCGTCGGCTTCGACATCGACCCGCCACGCCGCCGTCTCGACCGCTCGCGCTTCCACATGATCCACCCCACCGACGTGGTGAGCCGCGCCTCGGTTTTCAAGGAGTTCAATCCTCACGTCATCGTGCACCTCGGTGTGTGGGAACCCGATGCTCGGGCCAACCCGAAGCAGGCCGAACTCCTCACCCAGCAGTCGGCAGAATCTTTGTTCACGGTGGCCAAGCGCGCACCGGCTCTCGAACACATCGTCATTCGCTCGGGTGTCGAGGTGTACGGACGCGGCGGGGACCGGCCGAAGACGCCCGACGAATCCACCAAGATGCGGCCCACCAGTCAATACGGCCGCATGCTCATGTATCTCGAGCACGCCGCCGACCGCGCGTTCAACGGAACTCGCGTCGGTATCACCTCGCTTCGTCTCGCGCCTGTCGTCGGTCCGCACGTTCCGAGCCCGCTCGGCCGCCTTCTGCGACTTCCGATGGTGCCGTTCAATGCTCTGCGGGGTCCGAGTTTCAACCTCCTGCACGAAATGGATGCGGCTCGCGCTTTCGTTCTGGCCGCACAGCGTCGCCCCGGCACACCCATCAACATCGTGGGTGCCGAACCCGTGAGCGGTTTCTCCGCGATCGTGCGCGGTCGCCGCGTGCCGGTTCCGTTGCTCGGACCCGAGTGGGCGATCACCCGGCGCATCACACACCTTTTCGGAGCACCCGTTCCCGAGCACGTAATGGAGGTGTTGCACCACGGTCGGCTCGCTTCGTCGTCGGCCTGCCGTGAGCACCTGGCGTGGGAACCCGAGATGTCGACCAGCGACGTTCTCGATGCTCTTTATTCGTGGGAAGGCATCGTGCGTACTCCCCCGCGCCAGGCCTGGGACATCGCGTCATGAGTTACGCCACGGCATCCGACGGCATTCGCCTCCACTACGACGCGATCGGTCGCAAGTCGAGTCCGCCCGTCCTGATGATCCAAGGGCTCGGCGCCGACAAGAACCTCTGGAACTTCCAGCGCTTCGTGTTGGCGGCCAAGTATCGCGTGATCGCTCACGACAACCGCGGTGCGGGTCGTAGCGACAAGCCGTTCGGTGCGTACACACTCGAGCAGATGGTCGACGACGCGATCGCGGTCCTCGATCACGAAGGTGTCGACACCGCTCATGTGGTCGGAGCATCGATGGGTGGGGCCATTTCGCAGATCCTGGCCGTGAAGTATCCCGAACGAGTTCGTTCGCTCACGTTGCTCTGCACGGCGTGTCGCAATCACGAGTGGCGCCGAGATCTCCTGCGCTCGTGGTCCGACACGGCAACGACGCGCGGTATGGGCGCCATGACTACCGAAGCAGCCCGCTGGGTCATCGGTCCGCGTTCACTTCGTCGCCTGTGGCCGGCCGTGAGCTGGCTCGGTCCGATCGGAACATCGCGCGCATCACATGGTTTCAACGGTCAGGTGCAGGCGCTGTTGGCCGTCGACGAAACGCTCGTCGACATGCTCTCGAGTATCAACGTTCCCACCGCGGTGATCGTCGGCAACCAAGACATCCTCACCCCGCGAGCCGACAGCGAAGAGATCGCCGAGCGAATTCCGACGGCCGAGCTCATCGTTCTGTCGGGTGCCGCTCATGGTCTGATGATCGAACACGCCACGACGGTCAATCGCGTCCTCGGTGAATTCATCGGTCGAGCCGAGCGAGTCTGGAAGTCCCAGGCTTCGGTCGTCGTACCGACTCTGCGCTCCGTCGCTTCATGAGCCACTCGCGACGCGTCGTCGTCATCGGTGCCGGTCTCAGCGGTCTCATCGCGGCTCGTGATCTGGTCTCTCACGGTTTCGACGTCACAGTGCTCGACAAAGGACGTGGAGTCGGGGGCCGCCTCGCCACCCGTCGAATCGGCTCACCGGCCACCGCCGTGATCGATCACGGTGCACAGTTCTTCACCGTCCGGTCGCCTGAATTCGCGCGCGAGGTCGACGCGTGGACAAAGGCCGGGGTCGTGCGCGAATGGTGCCGCGGCTTCGGTGATGACGACGGACATCCGCGATACGTGGGTGTGGACGGAATGACATCGGTCGCCAAGCACCTCGCTCGTGGACTCGACGTTCGCACCAACACGCTCGTGTTCGCGATCAAGCGCGGTGACACATCGCCGTGGGACGTCGTTCTCGATGATGCAACGGTGTTGCCCGCGCAGGCCGTGGTCGTCACCTGTCCGCTTCCGCAGACGTATTCGCTACTGGTTTCGGCCGAACTCGAGATTCCAGCGGCCCTTCTGTCTTCCGATTACGACCGCACTCTCGCACTTCTCGCGGTACTCGATCGGCCGGCCAAAATCGGCCGGCACGGAGGATGGCAGAACCCGAACGCCACGTTCTCGTGGATCGGCGACAACCACGCCAAGGGAATCTCATCGGTTCCAGCCGTCACGTTCCACGCGTCACCGCAGTGGAGCCTCGATCATTGGGACGACGATCACGACCAGGCCCATGCGGCACTCCGGCACGCAGCGGCTGAATTCATCGTCGACTGCACGATCGTGACATCGGAGTTCAAACGTTGGCGCTTCGCGACACCGACGTCGATCTGGCCCGAACCGTGTCACGTGGTGACGATCGAATCGGCACACGGTCCCGGCGTGATCGCGCTGGCCGGTGATGCGTTCGCCGGACCAAAAATCGAAGGGGCCGCTCTCAGCGGCGCCGCGGCGGCAGTGCGTGTGCGCGCTGAACTAGCAACGAACTAGCGACGCACTGAATCGAGCAGAGCTCCCGACGCGCGGCGCAAGGCAACTGAAGCCGCCGAATTCGGGAGTCGATCACACGCCTGTTCGGCTTTGGCCACGTATGTCTCGGCCAGAGTGATGGCCGCTTCCACACCACCATTGGTTCGAACGATCGACAACGCCTTGTCCTTCTCGATGGATGACAACGGCTTGCCGAGAAGATCGGCCAACTCGCGAGCCGGGACTCCACCCGAAGCCAAGGTGTGCAGAACGGGATAGGTGTACACACCCTCGACCATGTCGTGACCGGCTGGCTTGCCGAGTTCGGCATCGGTGGACGAGATGTCGAGCAAATCGTCGACGATCTGGAACACCATGCCGTAGGCGTCGCCGAACTCGGTGAGAGCATCGACAACCTTCGGAGTGAAACCACTCACCAGGCCGCCAATACGAGCCGAAGTGGAATACAGAGAAGCGGTCTTGCCGCTGATGGACGACAGGTAACTCTCGACGGGACGTGCGATGTTGTAGGTGTGGCGCAGTTCCTCGATCTGGCCCTCGCACAGACGGCCGATGGTGCGCGCGAGCAGCGCGGCGACCTCGGTGCCGAGCGACGCGGCGATTTCCGAGGCCCGGGCCAACAAGAAGTCACCAGCGAGGATCGCCTGCAGGTTGCCCCACTTCGCGTTGACCGTTTCGACACTGCGTCGAGTGGTGGATTCGTCCATCACATCGTCGTGATAGAGCGAACCGAGGTGCACCAGTTCGCACGCGATGCCACCCTGAATCGAGGCCTCGGTGGAGGGCCCTCCCGCCACCTGAGCGGCGACCACGGAGAACATGGGGCGCAAACGCTTGCCACCGGCGAGGAGCAAATGTGAAGCGATTTCGGTGAGGTACGCATCCGGAGTGCGCACGGATTGAACGAGTGCTTCGTCGACGCGCCGACGATCGGCATCGGAGCCGGGTAGGTCGAACAGCGGAGAGGCGCTCACATCGGCAGGCTATGTCGGTTTTCACTCTCACCGGCGAGTGGGCGTGTCCAGCGAAAACGAGACGTTCGACACGCAAACAGGCGTCCCGCTGCCTTCTCGGAACCCGCCCAGCCCACCTGTAACATGGCCACATCGAGCCTTCGGGCCGTGGCGAAAGGGTGAGCATGTTCGAGCGCTTCACAGACCGGGCCCGTCGAGTCGTGGTACTGGCCCAAGAAGAAGCGCGCCTGCTCAACCACAGCTACATCGGCACCGAACACATTCTTCTCGGCCTCATCCACGAAGGTGAAGGAGTCGCCGCCAAGGCTCTCGAAACTCTCGGCATCTCCCTCGAGGCTGTGCGCGCTCAGGTCGAAGAGATCATCGGCCAGGGCGGTTCTTCACCGTCGGGTCACATTCCTTTCACGCCGCGCGCCAAGAAGGTTCTCGAACTCTCACTGCGCGAAGCACTTCAACTCGGCCACAACTACATCGGCACCGAGCACATCCTTCTCGGCCTCATTCGCGAAGGCGAAGGAGTCGCCGCCCAGGTTCTGGTCAAATTGGGTGCCGACCTGAGTCGTGTCCGTCAACAGGTCATCCAGCTGCTCTCGGGTTACCAAGGTCCGCAGGGCAAGGCCGAGGGCGGGCAGTCGAAGGAGTCCACCTCCGAGCGCAGCGGCGGCAAGGAAGAGGGTGACAAGGGCGGCAGCCAGATCCTCGATCAGTTCGGCCGCAACCTCACTCAGATCGCACGCGAGAAGAAGCTCGATCCGGTGATCGGTCGTGCTCGCGAGATGGAGCGCGTCATGCAGATCCTCTCGCGTCGCACCAAGAACAATCCGGTCCTCATCGGTGAGCCCGGCGTCGGCAAGACCGCCATCGTCGAAGGTCTCGCTCAGAAGATCGTCGCGAACGACGTACCCGACACGCTGCGCAACAAACAGCTCTACACACTCGACCTCGGTGCACTCGTCGCCGGAAGCCGTTACCGCGGCGACTTCGAAGAGCGTCTCAAGAAGGTGCTCAAGGAAATCCGCACTCGCGGCGACATCATCTTGTTCATCGACGAGATCCACACGCTCGTCGGTGCCGGTGCGGCCGAAGGCGCCATCGACGCCGCCAGCATCCTGAAGCCCATGCTCGCGCGTGGAGAGCTCCAGACCATCGGTGCCACCACACTCGACGAGTACCGCAAGCACCTCGAGAAGGACGCCGCTCTCGAGCGCCGCTTCCAGCCGGTCAAGGTCGAAGAGCCGACCGTGGCTCACACCATCGAAATCTTGAAGGGTGTCCGCGACAAGTACGAGTCGCACCACCGCGTCACGATCACCGACCAGGCGTTGGTGGCCGCGGCCAATCTCGCCGATCGCTACATCTCCGATCGTCACCTGCCCGACAAAGCCATCGACCTGATCGACGAGGCCGGAAGCCGTCTGCGCATCAAGCGGATGCAGACACCGCCCGACCTCAAGGACATGGAGACGCGACTCACCCAGTTGCAGGAAGCCAAGAAGAAGGCCGTCGAAGACCAGAACTACGAAGAGGCCAGTCGACTGCGCGACCAGGAGAAGCAGCTCCAGACCGAAAAGGCCGCCAAAGAGGCCGAAATCAAGGCCGGCGGTGTCGACTTGTTCGACGAAGTCGACGAGGAGTGCATCGCCGAAGTTCTCTCCATCTGGACCGGCATCCCGGTGTACAAGCTCACCGAAGAAGAGACGCAGAAGCTCCTCAACATGGAGGCCGAACTCCACAAGCGCATCATCGGCCAGGAGAACGCCATCAAGGCGGTGTCACAGAGCATCCGTCGTACGCGCGCCGGTCTGAAGGACCCGAAGCGTCCGAGCGGTTCGTTCATCTTCCTCGGACCCACGGGTGTGGGCAAGACCGAACTCGCCAAGACACTGAGCGAGTTCTTGTTCGGCGACGAGTCGTCGCTCATCACGCTCGACATGTCCGAGTACATGGAGAAGCACACGGTCAGCCGTCTCGTGGGCTCGCCCCCCGGCTACGTGGGTTACGACGAAGGTGGCCAGCTCACCGAAGCAGTGCGTCGCAAGCCGTTCAGCGTCGTGTTGTTCGACGAGATCGAAAAGGCCCACCCCGACGTGTTCAACACGTTGCTGCAGATTCTCGAAGAGGGTCGTCTCACCGACAGCCAGGGCCGTTCGGTCGACTTCCGCAACACCATCATCATCATGACGTCGAACCTCGGCACACAAGACCTTCGCAAGGCCAACGTCGGATTCACCAAGGCCGATGAAGCCATGAGCTACGCGCGTATGCGCGACAAGGTCATGGACTCGCTGAAGAACCACTTCCGTCCCGAGTTCCTCAACCGCATCGACGAAGTCATCGTCTTCCACGAGTTGGCCCGGAACGAAGTCATGCAGATGGTCGACCTGATGCTCAAGCGCCTCACCGGTCAGCTCGAAGCGCAGGGTCTGGGTATCGAACTCACACAGTCCGCCAAGGAGTTCTTGGCCGAGAAGGGTTACGACCCGCAACTCGGTGCTCGTCCGCTGCGTCGCGCCATCCAGCGCCTCATCGAGGACGCTCTCAGCGAGAAGATCCTCTACAAGCAGTTCCGCGCCGGCGAAATCATCGTGGTCGACACCGAAGACGATCCCGAGCGTCCGGGCGAACAGCGACTCGGCTTCAGCGCCGTCGAAGGCTTCAAGCCACCGGCCGGCGTCGATCTGGCCGGTGTTGCCGACACCAACGGCGACACCGACACTGCTGGCACCGACTGACCTCGCGTCGTCCAACGCCGACTAAGTTCGTCGCGATGTCGCGACGTGCTCGATTGATCGGAGTGGTGGTCGTCGCACTGCTCGTGCTGACGGGCTGTCGCGTCGACATCAAGCTCGAAGTCGACGCCGACGACGACGGTTCGGGCACGATTGCCGTCACGGTCGATCTCGACAATCGAGCGGTCGCCTTGGTTCCCGGTCTGGCCGAAGATCTGCGTCTCGACGACCTGCTCTCGAGCGGATGGGCGGTGGAAGGACCCACCCAGATCAACAACGGCGGGCTACGGGTTCTCCTCACCTACGACTTCGAGTCGCCGGCCGAGGCCAACGCCGCTCTCGCGCAAATCAATGGACCGAACGGACCGCTCCTCGCGCCGTCACTCAAACGAACCGTCACTGGACGCGATGTGGCCACCACCTTCGACGCCACGTTGCAGTTCGTCGGCGGCATCGAAGCGTTCTCCGATGCCGAACTCAGTGGTTTGATCGGTCGGGCCCCGTGGGCCACCACGGCCGAGAAGCTCGGCGTCGATCCGATGCAGTCGGTGTCCTTCACCGTGGTGTCGCGGCTTCCCGGTGAAGTGCGCAAGACCACTGGAACATCGGCCGAGGGTGGAGTGGTGTGGTCGGCCCCTCTCGACGGCAGTGCTCAGACGGTGGTGCTCGGAACCGTCGACACCAAAGTGGACGGCGGCTTCTGGAAGACCACGTCCACCATCGCCGGAGTGGTCTTCGGCGGCTGGCTGATCCTCATGGGCATCGTGATTCTCCTCGTGATGTACGCCCGGCGCCGTCGTGGCGTCGCCGCACCGATTCGCCGATCGTCCGAACGTCGAACACCCCGGTCGTAGGTTCTCGGTATGGCCCGCCTCAAACTCGTCTACAACTGCTCCGACTGCGGGGCGTCGTTTCCGAAGTGGGCCGGCCGCTGCACGTCGTGCGGAGCCTGGAACACATTGGTCGAAGACGTCGAGGACCCGGCCAACGACATCTCGTCGCTCGCGGCCGGTGTCGCCCTACTCGCAGCCAGCCCGGCGCAACGCATCGGCGACGTCGACGTCTCACACGGATCTCCCCGTTCGACGGGTATCCCCGAACTCGATCGTGTGCTCGGTGGCGGACTCGTCCCTGGTTCGGTCACCCTTCTCGGTGGCGAGCCCGGCGTCGGCAAGAGCACGCTATTGCTGCAAGCACTCGCGGCTTGGCCCGGTCGAACGCTGTACGTGTCGGCCGAAGAGAGTGCGCAACAGGTTCGGCTCCGCGCCGAGCGCCTCGGTGCGGTGCGACCCGAGTTGTGGTTGCTGGCCGAGACAGTTCTCCCCCACGTGCTGGCCGCTCTCGACGAACTCCAACCCGAACTCGTCATCATCGACAGCATCCAGACACTGATCGACCCCGAACTCGGTTCGGCCCCCGGAAGTGTGGTGCAGGTACGCGGCTGTGCCCACAAGTTGGTCATGGAAGCCAAGCGACGCAACGTGCCGGTGATCCTGGTGGGTCACGTCACCAAAGAGGGCGGCCTCGCCGGACCACGAGTCCTCGAGCACGTGGTCGACACGGTGCTGCAGTTCGAAGGTGAGCGCCACCACGCGCTGCGTTTGCTTCGTGCTTCGAAGCATCGTTTCGGCCCCACCACCGAACTCGGGTTGTTCGAGATGATCGAGGCCGGTCTCCAGGGTGTCCCCGATCCAAGTGCTCTGTTCCTCGCCGACCGACAAACCGGTATCGCCGGCAGCGTGGTGGTTCCGACGCTCGAAGGTCAGCGTCCGCTCATGGTCGAACTCCAGGTGCTCGTCAACGAGGTCAAGGGTGAGGCACCGCCGCGCCGTAGTGCCCAGGGCCTCGACCCCGGTCGCCTGGCCATGTTGCTCGCAGTGCTCGACCAGCGAACCAAGAGTCCGGTGGGTAAGCGCGACGTGTACGCCTCAGTGGTGGGTGGTGTGCGCATCACCGAACCGGGAGCCGACCTGGGTCTGTGCCTCGCGATTCTGTCGGCGCTGGCCAACACACCATTGCCCCCACATGTGGTGGCGTTCGGCGAGGTGGGTCTCGGTGGTGAGATCCGCCAAGTACCCCACGCATCGCGTCGACTGGCTGAAGCGGCTCGACTCGGTTTCACGCGTGCCATCGTTCCGGCCAAGTCGCCCGACGTCGAGGTGTCGATCGGTGTCGAACGAGTCTCGAATCTCCGTGATGCCATGCGAGCCCTCGGTCTGAGTGTCGCTCCCTCAGACCGTTAGCGGTCCGGGACAAAAGCCCCTAGCCAGAATCATTTCCTCGGCGTACCGTCCCCAGTGCCACATACGGATTGCACCCAGCGCGATCCGACAACGCGTCACATCCACACGACCCCCTCGCTCGTGGACGACGCGGCGGCTGAGTGCCGGCGTGACGGAGTCCTCTCCTCCGCCGGCACCGCCATCTCCGGGGTCTGAATCCCCCACTCATCCCACTTGAACCTGAACATCCGAGGAGAAACAATGAGTGGGTATGAAGACATGCGCTTCCAATTGCGAGCCTCACTGGCTCAGCACATCGGCGACGAACCGGCGGCCCGGCTGATGGAAGCGCTGCCGCCGTACAACTGGACCGACATCGTCACGAAGAACGATCTGAAGGCCGAGATCGCGGGCTTACGAGCGGAGATCCACTCGCTCATGAGAACTCAGCTCATTCAGATGACCACCATCTTCAGCATCATCAATGCGTCGATGGTCGCGGTCCTTCAGTTCGGTCGCTGATCAGCGCGCCACACTGAAGCCGTTCAGTCGGCGCCACAACTCCACCAACTTCGGTGATGGCTCCGCGCCGTTCCAGTCATCGGCCGCCAAAAGCCGACAGTACGCATCCCACTCGGCGCGGACCGCCGACATGTCGCCGAGGTCGGCATGAGTTCTCATCCGAATGGCCACGAGTTCGTCGTGACCAGGAATGGCCAGCAAGCCCTTGGCGGTCGCCCAGTACACGCCAGCCACGTCGCCGATCTGCTGGCACATCTCGGCCATGAGAAGAGCCGCTCGCACCACGAGCACCGCGGCCTCCGTCGCCACACCCACGTTGTCGGGCCACAGATACGAGGAGGTGGCGAAGGGTGTGCCGCGCACGAATTCGAGGCCGTACCGCAGGACGTCGAGTCCATTGTCTTCGGGATATCGCCGCGCCTTCTCGAAGCAGTCACGAAGAATCGTCAAGTCGTTGGTGATTCGGGGATGAAGAGGAAGATCATCGGTCATGGTGATCCCCACCCACGGTTCGTCGGTCGCTTCGATGACCGACAGAGCCCGACGGGCATCGGCCGTCATGTTGGAGAACGTCGCATCCTTCACAGGTGCGTTCCAGAGCGCTGTTCGAGCCAGCGATCGCTTCCGCTGCTCGGGATGCAGGCTCAACCAGATAACGAGTTCTTCGGCCTTGGCCCGTTCGAAGTCGACGCGCCGTCCCGAAACGTGAACGACTTCGGGGGATCCGAGGATCGACGCCATGAACGACCAGTCACTGGAGAGAACAAGTGGTTCGTCATCGGGCGCAACCGTCTCGATCACCGGAAGTGGATCGCCGAGCAACCGACGGATCTTCTCGATCTCATCACCGCCTGAGCCCACCGGACGGATGTCGACTCCGAGTGGCATCAAGCGCCAACGTCCGTCGTCGAACGACAATCCCGGCCCATGATTGGAGGGAGTGCCCCGTCTGATCACCAGATCGCTGCGTTCGAGGTGTCGGTCGTCGACACCTTCAGCGATGGCAACCGATTCTCCGATGCGACGTGCCACATCGAGGGTGTCGCTCGCTGACCCCGTTCGAAACACCCGACGGCCGAACACGGCTACGTTGTCGGCATTCGACACCAAGCCGAGTCGCGAGGTGAATGGTGATAGTGCCATTCCGTTCACGACGGCCGACCACACCCCACCCTCCCCGCGTTCGTCGACCACGAACTCGTTCCGAACATCGAGGTTCACCCACACCTGGCCGGCAACGGTCGTGCCCACGTGAAGAAGGAGGGGTGGCTGTACCGAATCGAACTCGCCGATGTCACGTAGCGATGTTTCGGCCGAGAGAACCAGAGACCGCGATCCGTGCACGGCCCAAATCGGCGTGGGCTTGGGTGACGTATCGAACTCGGCGACCACGTCACGATTCGGTGTGACCACAAGATACGAGGGAGCGTGGCCCCGCAATACGAGATGTCGGACTCCAAGATCGATACGTGCCACTAGGTGAGCGTCCGAATCATCGACCGTGTCGTGCAGTACCGCGTCGTCGACTGTCGAACCCGAGCGCAGCAACTGCTCGCGACGAGAACGGGCCTGCCAGTACACACCGGCTCCGATCAAGGCCGAGCCCACACCGAATGTCGACAATCCATCGCGCGCACTCAGATGATCCGACCCGGCACCGACGGAACGCACATCGTCAACTTCCACCACCACGGCCGGGCGAGCCGGTGCCAACACCGTGGCAACCGGAACCGTGGCACTCAGTACGAAAGCAGCCAGACGTGCTCCGGGTGTCCAGCGCACACCCGAGCGTCGAACCAACCCCCACACGAACGTCACAACGACCCAACTCCAGCAGCCCCACAGAACCCAGCCGCACCATTGCCAGATCAGCGCAGCGTCGATTCGACCCGCCGCGGTTTCTCGAACTGAATGACGAACCGAACCAGGTGCTGACGACCAGTCACCCAGATCGGGTGCACCGAACCGATTGGCCACCACGAGAGCGGCCACGACCAGGAGAGTGAGAACACCCGAAGCACGTGCGAATCGCTTCATCCCGCCACCACCGTGGCAGTCCGCGATGCCGACGTGCGCTGAGCGGAGATTCCGAGCAAGCCGAGGAGCACCGTCGGCTGATCGCGCCGGACGGTCACTGTGATCGAGCGACCCGACACCACCACATCTCCTTGGAGGTCGTGAGCATCGAGATAGGTGCGCGCGGCCCGACGCGCCTCAACCGGATCGAGGGCGCGTAGACCGGCGCGAATCAATGTGATCTCCTGCGCACCCACGCGGGCCGCATTCTCGGCGTGATCGGCGACCTGCACATGAGAGGCGACCAACCGACCAGCGTCGATCGCCAGTCCGGTCGCTGCAGTCAACGTCAAAGTCAGACACACGACGAAACCCGACACGACTCCACGATCTCTCATCAGTCACCACCCCGATACGTGTCGATCACTTCGGTGGACGACGCGCGAAGTTCGGGCATCGACACATCCAACAGACCGAGATCCCGATCGTCGGGGCGGCAGGTGACCGCCACCGTGACAAATCGACGAGATGCGTCGAGCGACGTCTCGATGCCGGGAGCGGCACAGGTGATGTTTCGATTGCGAAGATCGGTCAGCACCGCCTCCCGGGCCACTGCGTCCATCCGATTCCTCGACACCATCGAAGCCGCCCGCGCACCCTGATCGGCCGCGTGTCGAACATCGCTCATGGCTTCGGTCGCTCGACCGCCGAACACCGCGAACAGAGCGAAGATGACGAGCACCGGAGTGATCAACACGATCTCCACGGCAACGCTTCCGCGATCCTGCACAACCGGACGGACGTCCTTCATCGGGATACCTCAGGAACCACGACCTCACGAGGTTCGATGGCAGTACGACGTACCGTCGACCGAATGAAGGGAACGATGTCCGGTACGTCCACTTCGACCGTCACGCGCACCTCACGAGCCGTCACTTCCACCGTGGGTACACCGACCACTGCGCTGTTGACTTCGGCTACGAATTCTGTCGCCGAGTCGCGCGCTCGCTGTGCTGTCACATCGGCACTCGAGGTGGACGACGAGCCGACCGCGGCACCACGCGCCGCCGCTGCCTGAGCGATATGAGACGAGTAGAAGAACATGACCGTGTGAAGAGACGCCAACACGAGGAGGACGAGGGCGGGAACGAGAATCACCAGCTCAACCGTCGATGATCCTCGATCCCTAGTCATACGCATCGAGGCCTCAGCCGAGATCCAGATCGTTGGCCTTGCTGGTCACCTTGTTGGTGACGATCACTCCGACCGAGATGGCGAGAGCAATGAGCGCCGCCGCCAGGACGACGGTGGTCGCACTCACTTCTCCACGGTCACGGTCGGCCTCACGTGAAGCGGCCAAACGGATGGTGTAGTAGTCCCACATCTGACGGAACTGATTCATGATGGATTGCCTTTCTGGTTTGGTTTGGTTTGTTGTTCACGAAGGTTCGTCAGAACCCTCGACTGATGAGGTGCATCGCGGGATAACCCAGCAGCACCAGAAACGAGACGAACATCAGGACCATCGGGAGGCCCATCCGTTCGGTCGACGAATTGGCCGACGCTTCGATGTCGGCCATGTGCGACGCGCGAAGAGACGCGGCCTTGGCGACGAGTGACGCCGTCATCCGGGCTCCCTGCTCGCCACCCAACTTCACGCTCGCCGCGAGCTCCGGAAGTTCGCGCAGACCCACGTCGCGACCGCGCTCGGCCAGGACATCCCAGGGTGAGCGGCGTGTCGAGTTCGCCACCCGCAACGCATCGCTCACCAGATCGAACGTGGGACCACCTCCCACCCGAGCGGCTGCACTCAACGCCGTTTCGATCCCAGCACCGCCAGCCAGCATGATCGCCACCAAGTCGAGATAACCCGACAGCGAACTGCGCATCTCCCGACGCAGTCGGCGCGCCTTCTTCGACAGAGTGAGACTCGGAAGCCACAACCCGAGCGCCGCACCGAGGACCACGGAAACGAGAAGTAGGACAGGAGGGATCGTTACTCCACCCATGCTCATGACGAATCCGCTCACCACTGGGAGGACAGCGAACGACGCACCGCACACCAGACGCTCGAACACCTGTCGTTCGGGGGACGTGCCCGTCACGACGAGGTCGGCCGGGGCGGCCGGAAAGACGTCGACCAGAGCCGCCACAAGGGACCTGGTCTCGACTCGATCACCGAATCGCGGTGAGTAGCGATCGAGAGCGAGGTTCAGACGCGGCCCGCGAACGGCGTTCAGCACCACGATCGCACCCACACCGGTGATCGTGCCCAACAGAACGGCCATCACGGTCGAGCTCCTTCCGACCGAACGAACCGCGGAGCAACATCGATTCGCGAGAGCTTCTGCATGCCGACCAACGAGACGCCGAAGAGAACAGCGACGAGTGACATGACCACCGCCCCCTCCGGGGATCCGTACGGGCTCAGGTACGAGCGATTGAAGACGAACAACATGGCCACGAAGAGAACGATCACGACCGAGATGATGCGAACCGCACTGCGAGTGCGCGCCCGCGACACCCAGATGCGCCGCTGCATCGCCACGTCGTCACGACAGCTACTAGCCAACTGGTCGAGCAAGGCGCCCATGTCGCGAACTTGTTGTTCGGCCGCCACGATGAGGGCGGCCGTGACGAAGTCGCAGGTGGGGTGATCGACTTCGTCGGCGAACTGACGGGCCGCCGACGGCAACGAAGCGAACGACAGCCGAGATGCGAACCGAGCGACGGCGTCGCGAATCACGTCGGGGGCGGTTTCGGCGGTCACGACCAAGGCCTGTTCGAGACCGCGTGCGCCCGCCAGAGTGTCGCGCAGTTGTTCGATCCAGACTGCCAAACCTTCGCTGAGCGCTGCCTCGTCCCGACGTGGACGGCGCGACTTCTGAGACGTCGACACCGCGGCCGGTCGCAGATTGCGCAACCCCGCAATGAGAGTGAGGAGGCCGATTCCGACACCGGCACCGGCCAGCACCGCGATCCCGATGCTCATGACCACACCGCCGATGACGAGTAGCCGTGGTGATCCAACACGTCACGGAGGTCTCCGGTCATCGGAAAGGCCTGTGTGGCCGGCCCATCGTCGACGGAACGGAAGATCTCGTTCGACACGATACGAGGACCATCTGCGTCGACCACTTCGCGAATGCTCGTGATGCGCCGACGTCCATCCACGATCTCGATGTGCACGACGACGTGCACCGCATTGGCGATCACCAGGTTCACCACGTCGACCGGCAAACCGGTATTGGCCATCGACACGTAGGCGGCCAACTTGGCGAAGACCGCTCGGGTGGAGTCGGCGTGCAGGGTGCACATCGAGCCGTTGTTGCCCTGACTCATGGCCAGCAGCATCGGGAACGCCTCGGCACCGCGAACTTCACCCACGATCACGCGGTCGGGGTCCATGCGCAGGGCCATCCGCGTGAGATCAGCGAGCGTGATCTCACCGTGACCCTCGATGTTGGCCGGCCGCGACTGAAGGATGTCGTGATCTGGATGAAGATCTCCGAAGCGGTCGAGGCCGAGTTCGTACGCATCTTCGATGGTGACGATGCGTTCCTGCACCGGGATCTCGTTCATCAGCGCGCGCAAGAGAGTGGTCTTGCCCGAGCCGGTACCGCCGGCGATCACGATGTTGCGCCGCGCCCGCACCGCTGCGCCGAAGAAGTCGACGAGTTCGCTCGTGAGCAGTCCCGTGGATTGCAACTGCGACAGCGATGACAAGTGGAACTGATGCTTGCGGATGACGAGCGACGGTGTCGTCGACACGTCCATCACCGCGAACAGCCGGCTGCCATCCTCGAGGCAGAGGTTGCATTCGACTGTGGACGCGTCGAAACGGCGTTCCCCCTTCGACGAACGGGATGCGGCGTTCCGGACCAGGTCGACGAGCTCGTCGGGAGACGTGACGACCGGATCGAGTTCGCGCCGCGAGCCGTCGCGAAGCTTCACCCAGACCGGACTCGCT
This sequence comes from uncultured Bifidobacterium sp., assembly GCA_964513215.1. Taxonomy (GTDB): domain Bacteria; phylum Actinomycetota; class Acidimicrobiia; order Acidimicrobiales; family Ilumatobacteraceae; genus Casp-actino8. The sequence goes on along the minus strand of CAZELU010000007.1, from coordinate 38,499 downwards.
CCCCGGACGTGAATGTCGGTGATCTCGGGATCGTCGAGGAGTTTCTGCAGTGGCCCCAGCCCCAACAGATGGTCGAGCACCTCCTTTGTCAGCCGATCCTCATCGGCCACTGTGAGAAGGGGTTGACCGCCGAGAAGTCGGCGGGAAGCCTCCGAGTCGAAGAAGCGGGCCAGCACCGTTCTGATCTCCGACTCGGCGCTCGTCGCATCCACCGCGGGATCGCGTCGAAGCTCGACGAGTCGCTCACCGGCCAACCGCCGTAGCTGTGTCGCAAGATCGTCACCGCTCACGTCAGACCGCCTCAGCCAGAGCGACAATCGGCCCGTCGGCCAACGACGCAACAACTTTGCGAAGTTTCGAACTGCTCTTCGGATTGTCGGGAAGCAAGTCAGCGATCACCGGCCACTCGATGGCTCGATCGACCTCCGAAGTTCCGTAGCGACCTCCAGCGGCGAGAACCGACCACGCACCCAGACTGCGGAGGTGATCGCCGCGGTGAACGACCGACACGATGTCTTCCAAGTCGGTGCGAGTGACCAGGAGGCGACGATCGGCCGCGGTGACCAGTGCGTTGGCCGGCGAGTCGGGGCGAACTCGACCCACGTCGACGATCACGTCGGTGCCAACGAGGGATTCGATCTCCGCGGTGCGTGTGGCCAACACGCTGAGCGCAGCCATCACGGGTTCGGCCGCGGGCGGAGCGACGACCACACTCACCTGTGCCGAGTACGTGCGCACCACGGACGCTCGATCGAAGTCACCCGAGACATGGCTGCGGAGAGCGGCGGCGAGTTCGACGAGTCCGGGGCGAACGTCCCAGTCGTGACGGGCCGCCAAGCGACCGCCGTCCGGATCGGCTTCGATCACGGTGACGGGTCGGGGCCACAAAGAAGCGATGTGCAATGACACGGTGGCCAGATCCATCAGACCTCCCGTGGTGGCGGTGACGAGCAGGGTCATGTCAGCCACCCACCTTCACGAGGTGCATCTCATCGTGACCCACGAACGATTCGATCGACGACAACGGGACGCGCAGGGTGACCGAACGTTCTTTCATCAGATCGTCGGGAGCCGAGACTCCCCACACCGATACATCGAACGGGAGGGCTGTGGTCGTGCTGATTCCCTCGACCGAGCGATCGATCACAACGACCGACACCACATCACCGGGGAAGAGATCGACCGGCGCCTGATTCAGACCCACCACGATTCCGACCAATCCGTCACTGGCGTCGAGTGGAGTCACATCGGTGAGCAGCGACGACGACAGCGGCGTGCCGGACTCAACGTCGTTGGTCGTGCGCATACCGATCACGTCGGCGGCCAGTGACTCGGGAAGCACAGCCAAGGACTCCGACGAAGAAACAGCCACCGCGATCAGGTCTCGCTCGGATACGACGGCCCCGGCAGGAAGATCGCGGCTCGACACCAAGACCTTGCGGCCCGAATCGGAGTCACCGCCGAGAGCCACGAAGGCAGCAATCGATCCGACGATCACGGCGAGACCGATGGCCACTTCCGGCACCCGGACCCCGCGTCGACGAATCGGCTCGGCCACCGCACGACCGAGTGACGCAACCCTCTGGTTGTTCGATACCGCTGTGAAGATGTTTCCCATGTCGCCCCCTCGAAGCGATCGAAGTGATGTGGACATCACCGTGCTCGGGAGCGACTTGACGTTCGATAGGCCGTTCGACCCACCGGTAGCCTGACCGCGTGTCCATCGACTCGCGCACTCCCCCGGCCCAGTTGCCGCAGTCGAACGACCCCTGTTGGTGCGGTTCGGGGCGTCGCTACAAGCGTTGTCACAAGGGGCAAGAGGGCCGAATCACACCCGGTGTGATCGCACCGATGCGATCTGTTCCGTCGCACATCGCTCGTCCGCCGTATGCCGACACCGGCAAGGTCACGCGTTGGGACGAACCGCGCATCAAGTCACCCGACGTGATCGCGCGCATGCGAGTGGCGTGCGACATGGCCGCCGACATTCTCCGCCTGGCCGGTGAATTCGTCCGGCCCGGTATCACGACCAACGACATCGATGTGTTCGTCCACGATCTCACGATCGAACGCGGTGCATATCCGAGCCCGCTCAACTACCACGGATACCCCAAGAGTGTGTGCACATCCGTCAACGAAGTGATCTGCCACGGGATCCCCGACTCCACGGTTCTGCACGACGGCGACATCATCAACCTCGACGTCACGTGTTACGTCGACGGAGTCCACGGTGACACCAACGCCACGTTCTTCGTGGGCAACGTCGACGAGGAGAACCGTCGGCTCGTGCGCGTCACCGAAGAATGCACCTGGAAGGGAATCGGTGCGGTCAAACCCGACCGTCCACTCTCCGATATCGGCAAGGCGATCGAGGATCACGCCAACAAGCACAAGCTCGGCGTGGTGCGCGCCTTCATCGGTCACGGCATTGGCGAGCAGTTCCACACCGACGTTCAAGTGCTCCACTACTACGACGCCAGAAACAACATGATCATGAAGCCCGGCATGGTGTTCACCATCGAGCCGATGATCACCCTCGGTACGTGGCAGCACAAGATGTGGGACGACGACTGGACGGCGGTCACCGCCGACGGCAAGCGCACCGCCCAGTTCGAGCACACCGTGCTCGTGACCGACACGGGTGTCGACGTCCTCACGGCCGGCCCCAAGGCCGTATCGCCCCGCGATCCTTCCTGACCGGCGAGTCGTCGCCGAGCCCGCCCGACCCGTAGCGTGACCGTCCGTGAGTGAGCGCTACGTCTCCTTCGACCGGGCCCAGTGGGCCGAGTTGCGCGCCGCCACACCCATGACTCTGCGCGAGTCCGATCTCGGCAATCTTCGTGGCATCAACGAACGCATCGATCTCGACGAAGTCGCTGCGGTGTATCTACCGCTCACCCGTCTTCTCAATCTCTACGTGTCGGCCACTCAGAACCTGCACAAAGTGTCGGCCACGTTCCTCGGAACGCTGGCCCCCAAGGTTCCGTACGTGATCGGCGTGGCCGGTAGCGTCGCGGTCGGCAAGAGCACCTTCGCCCGCATCCTGCAAGCGCTACTCGCCCGCTGGCCCGACCACCCGAAGGTCGACCTCATCACCACTGACGGCTTCTTGCATCCCAATCGAGTGCTCGAAGAGCGCGGCATCATGAACCGCAAGGGGTTCCCCGAGAGTTATGACACCCGCGAGTTACTGCGATTTCTGCGCGAACTCAAAAGTGGCCGCGCGTCGGTGGAGGCTCCGGTGTACAGCCACGTCGTCTACGACATCGTCGATGGTGATCGGGTCACCGTGTGTCAGCCCGACATCTTGATTCTCGAAGGCCTCAACGTTCTCCAGGTGGGTGCTCCCGGATCCGACGCCACCGAATTCGTCAGCGACTACTTCGACTTCTCCATCTACATCGATGCCGAAGAGTCGGATATCGAGGCCTGGTACGTGGAGCGATTCCTGTCGCTGCGCGACTCGGTCTTCCAAGATCCCAACAGCTTCTTCCGCCATTACGCCCACCTCACACAAGAGGAAGCAGTGGCCACCGCCCGATTCATCTGGAAAGAGATCAACGGTCTCAACCTTCGCGAGAACATCGAACCGACCCGCGACCGCGCCTCGCTGATCCTGCGCAAGGGCCGCGACCACCGGGTGAGCGATGTTCGACTCCGCAAGCTCTGACCCGCACGACACCCTTCTGACAAACTGACTCGGTGGCCACCCGGGCGAAGAAAAAGTCGCGAGCGAAGAGGCGATCGGCCTCGTCCCGTCGAGGCGCCTCGTCGCAACTTCCCGTCATCCTTCTCCTCTTGGGTGCTCTCGGTGTGGGCGGACTCCTGGTGGTGTCCGAACGATCCGATCGTGCTCCCGCCGCCACCGTCGTTCCGCCGCTCACTCCCACCGATGCGCCAGTCACCGACACGTCCGACACTGCAGCACCGTCCGCGACCATCGGTTCGGTGGCTCCCCCGATCACCGTCTCCGACGAACAGATCGGCGACTTCGCCGACGAATCACAGTTGCCCGACTTCACTCCGGTGGCTCCACCCGACGTGCCCTCGGCATACGCGCCGGTCCCGGCGTCGGCAGTGTCTGCCGGTCGCATCGACGGCGATCTGCCCGACGGCTTCTATCTGGGCTTCGTCGAGGGGGCCTTCGACGACGACGGCGAGTACATCGCCTGGCGAATCGGATCTCCCGACGGCCCCACCTATCCGGCGTTCGTCAGCATCATGATCTTCACGTCGGTTCGTGTGGACGCCCGCCGTACCGATCACCCCGGGTCGGCATCCCTGCAACCCGAGCGTTTGTGGCAACTACTGGCCGATGGCGGGTCGGCACAGGCGATCCCCGAGTCGGATGATGTCGTCATCCTCGACGGGCCGTACCTCCTCACCGTCGTCGAGGGCTCGGTCATCGCCGCCGAAGGAATCCGTCCGTCATGAGCACACTTCACCGTCCTCGGAGCGTTCACCCATCATGAACATCGTCCTGTCCGTTCTCGTCGTCGTCCTGGCTGTCGTGGTCGCGGTGCTGGTGTTGCGCAGCCGCACGCCGATGCCACCGGCCGAAGTCACACCCCCTGCGCCCGCAGTCGACCCTGCCGTCCTTCAGGCTGAAGTAGCCCGCACGGTTTCGTCGGCCCTCACCGACGCGCTCACGCGCATGAATGACGAGGCGCGCAAGACGCGTGAAGAGACCATCCGCCTCGCCACCGACATGGTCACCAAGGCCGGCTCCGAACAGATCGGCAGCAAGAGCGATCTCATCGACCAGCGTCTCTCCAGCGTGGCCGAACAGGTCACGAAGAAGATGGGCGAGATCGACCGGGCCCTCCTCGACCTGCGTGAGAGCACGTCCAAGCAGTACGGAACCGTCGAACAAGCGGTGGCTGCGCTCACTCAGCGCACCGACAAACTCAACGATGTTCTCTCCAGTTCGCAGGCCCGCGGTCAGTGGGGCGAACGTCTCGCCGAAGACATGTTGCGGGCGGCCGGCTTCGTCGAAGGCATCAACTACTCGAAGCAGTCGATCATCGATGGTGGTGGGCGCCCCGACTATCGCTTCGACATTCCGCCCGACCGTGTGCTGTTCATGGACGTCAAATTCCCGCTCGACAAGTACGCCGAGTTCGTATCGGCTCCCACCGAGCAGTTGAAGACAGTGGGTAAGAACGAGTTCATCCGCGCGGTGAAGGATCGTGTGGTCGAACTGGCCAAACGCGACTACGTCGACAAGAGCGCCGACAACACGGTCGACTACGTCCTGATGTTCATTCCGAACGAGAGCATCAGCGGCTTCGTGCACGAGGCCGACCCCACTCTCATCGACTTCGCTCTCGAGCGCAAAGTGGTTCTCTGTTCACCCCTCACTTTGTACGCCTTCCTCGCGGTCATTCGTCAGGCCACCGATGCCTTCCACACCGAGAAGACAGCCGCCGAAATCATGCAGCTCGTCAATCTCTTCCAGCGTCAATGGGACGACTACACCAAGGCCGTCGACAAGGTGGAGAAGTCGTTCCAGACCCTCGAGGCCGATCTGGCGTCGATCAACACCAGCGGAACCCGCTACAACAAGCTCAACGCGCAGGTGAAGAAGATCGAGAAGCTCCGCAAGCGCCAAGGAGTTCCCGAGTTGGCCGTAGCTGACGTCGAAATCGTCGAGGCCGACGACGAGAACGACGACTGATCACTCGGCCCGCAGATGCCCACGCTCGTGGGCATCTCGGATGATCTGCTGAGTGTGCGCCCACAGCGCGTCGGCACCGTCCCCGATGGGCGAGAGTCGCTTCACGGCTTGTGGAACCGTCACGCCGTGGCGCTTCCACGGTGACTCGTCACCCGCCTGATGATTCAGCATCGCGGGTTGCAGACGATCGACGGCATTGGCGAATCGACTCTCGGCCGTCTCCTGCGCCTCGTACTCCTCCCACAACCGCCAGAAGTAGTCCGCTTGATCAGGCGGTAGGAGTCCGAACAGTCGCTCGGCAGCCTTGCGTTCGCGATCTTCCTTGTCGGCGTAGGCCGTGGTGTCGTAGGCGAAGGTGTCACCCGCGTCGATCTCCACGATGTCGTGCACCAAGCACAGAGCCAGCACGTGGAACAGATCGACGTCGGCGTTGCTCCACTCGACCAACACCAACGCGTACATCGCCAGGTGCCACGAATGCTCGGCGGTGTTCTCGCGGCGCGAGCCGCCTGTGATGTGAGTCTGACGTTCGACCTGCTTCAGACGATCGATCTCGAGCAGGAACTCGAGTTGCTGACTCAACCGTTCGTCACTCATGACACATCACCCCGAGATCAACGAGGCCAGCGACCAGATCGCTGCCACCAAGCCCACCAACGCCATGCCCACGCTGCGCACCACCGGAGCGCGAGGGAGGTCGCCTTCCTTGGCGGCCGGCGGCGGTTTGACGACGGCCAGCATGTTGCCCGCGAACAACGCTCCACCAAGAGCCAGCACCAGCCAGGCCAGAAGGTCTTCGCCGAGGAACATCGGTTCATTCTGCCAGCATCGAACATCGACAACGCGGGCTGTTCGCGTGCGGAAACCGACACAAGAATCGGTAAGACTGCGCCCATGGGTTTCCACCACGTCGCCATCGCCATTCGTGACACGGCTGCCAACTACGACTTCTACACCCGGGTCATGGGTTTCGAACTCGTGAAGACCGTGACCGCACCGACCCCAGAAGGTGGTTGGAGCAAGCACTTCTTCTACTCCACCGGAACCTCGCCGTCGGGTGAGCAGGGAATGATCGCGTTCTGGGAGATCCACGACGAGTCGATCGGCAGCGAGTTCGGTACCAACCTCAACAAGAGCGCCGGTCTGCCCTGGTGGGCGAACCATCTCGCCTTCGACGCACCCACACGCGACGACCTCGACCGCCATCGCGAACGCTGGCGCGAGTGCGGATACACCGTGCTCGAGGTCGATCACGAGTTCTGCCACTCGATCTACATCCGTGACCCCGAAGGCAACACCGTCGAGTTCTGTCACACCGTGCGCGACTTCACCGACGACGAGAAGAAGCACGCGATGGAACTGCTCATGAATCCGCAGCCCGAGATGGAGAAGGCTTTCGGAGCCAAGATCTGGCAGCCCGAAGGCGACGCGATTCTGCTGCCGTCGGGCTGATCAGGATTCGTCGACGCGCTGACCCACACCACGAGCCGCGTTGCGGAAGAGCGTGTGCTCGCCCTGGAACACCAACTTGATGTTGTCGAGAGCACCGGCGCGGTGTTTGGCCACGATGAGATCGGCCATGCCCTTGAGAGCCGGATCGACCGCTCCTTGTTTGGCCACTTCTTCACGGTGAATGAACATCACGACGTCGGCATCTTGTTCGAGTGAACCCGACTCGCGAAGGTCGGCCAGCACGGGTCGCTTGTCGGCACGCTCTTCGAGACGACGACTCAACTGACTGAGGGCCATGATCGGCACGTTCATTTCACGGGCCAACACCTTCAGATTTCGGCTGATCTCGCTCACTTCCAACTGACGGTTCTCGGCGCGCGCACCACCGCTCATGAGCTGCAAGTAGTCGATCACGATCAGACCGAGCGACCCATAGCGAGCCTTGAGGCGGCGCGCCTTGGCGCGAATCTCCATGACGGTCACGGCCGGATTGTCGTCGAGGAACAACGGAACTTCGAGTCGGCCCACGGCGTTGTTGACGTCGCTCCATTCATTGGCCGTGAGGTTTCCAGTGCGGAGTTTGCGAGTGTCGACGCGTGCCTCAGCCGAGAGGATTCGCTGAGCCATTTCGCTGTGGCTCATTTCGAGCGAGAACACCAAGACGGGTTGGCGTGTGTTTCGAGCAACGTACGTGGCGATGTTGAGAGCGAAGGCCGACTTACCCATCGACGGACGCGCACCCACGATGACGAGCGACGCCGGCTGCAGGCCGAGTAGCAGGCCATCGAGATCGTGAAAGCCGGTGGCGGTACCGGTGATGCTGGCCTTCTCGGTGTATCGGCGTTCGAGTTCGTCGGTGGTGGTGCGCAGCACGTCTTTGATTTCGGCCACCGAATCGGTGACGCGCTCGTCAGCGACCTCGAACACCTTCGACTCGGCTACGTCGAGCGCCTTGGCCACGTCATCAGGTTCGGAGTACGCGATCTCGGCGATCTCACTCGCCACACCGATGAGGCGGCGTAGGGCCGAGGTGTCCATGACGATCTTCGCGTAGCGACCCACGTTGCCGATGACCGGCGTGGTGTTCTGAAGATGGAGCAGGAAGTCGAGGCCGCCGATTTCGTCGAGCAAACCCACACGACGCAGTTCGTCGGCCACGGTGACTGCGTCGACGGGCTGCCCGCCCGACAACAACGCGCGAATCGCGTCGAACACGTGTTGATGCGATGGCTTGTAGAAGACGTCGGGCAGGAGACCCAGTTCGCTCACGGTGTTGACGGCCTCACGCGACAACAACAACGCACCGAGCAGCGACTCTTCGGCACTCAGGTTGTGCGGCGGTACGCGATTGCCCGGCGCCGATCGCGGCGCAGTGCGTTGACCTCCACCGGAACGAGGCTGATTCGAGTCGGACATCGGTTACACCTTGGCGGACGAACCCTGTTGATCGCTAGGGGGACAGGGCTGTGTGCTTTCTGTGGACAAAGGGCCCGGATCTGTGGACAAGTCCGGACTAGACGACGATGCCCGGACCAGGGTCCGGGCATCGAGGAGAACGGGCGACGAGGCCCGCGGGATCACTTGGAAACGACGTTGATGGTGATGAACGCCTGAACGTCAGCGTGCAACTTGGCCGCAACCGAGTACTCGCCCACCGTCTTGATGTGGTCGGGAACCTCGATCTTCTTGCGGTCGAGCTCGATGCCGGTCTGGTCCTGCACGGCCGCCACCACATCGGCGGCACTCACCGAACCGTACAAACGACCCTCAGCGCCCGTCTTGGCCTTGATCTCGATGGTCTTACCGGTGAGAGCACTGGCGACCGTCGTGGCCGATTCGCGGTCGGCCGCATCGCGGAGATCGCGACGACGGCGCATGGCCGCAGCCTGCTGAACGGTTCCGTCGGTGGCCGTGATGGCCAAACCGCGCGGAAGGAGGTAGTTGCGACCGTGACCATCGGCCACGTCGACGATGTCGCCACGCTTACCGAGGCCGGAAATGTCGGAACGAAGAACAACCTTCATGATCAGGCCTCCTCGTCCTCGTTGGTCTCGACCTCGGCGCCCTCGACCTGATCGACGAGTTCGACGGTCTCGGCTCCGGTCGCCCGCTCGCTTGCACCGTCGGGTGCCGGGCCACGGCGCGGGCCACGGCCCACCGAAGCGACGCGCTTGGTGTACGGGAGAAGCGCCATCTCGCGAGCGTTCTTGACCGCGTTGGCCAACTCACGCTGCTGCTGCACCGTGGTGCCGTTGATCTTCTGACCGCGGATCTTGGAACGGTCGGACATGAATCGCTGCAGGAGGTTGATGTCCTTGTAGTCGATGTAGTCGACCTTCTCGGCCGACAGGATGTTGGCCTTCTTCTTGATCTTGCGACCGGCATCCTTGGGGGCCCGGCCACGCATCGGCTTCTTCGTGTTGCTCATGGAATGTGGTGTCCTTCGTACGGGGTCAACGTGATGGGTTCGTTCAGAACGGTTCTTCGTCGGGGTAGTCGGCGGCCGGGGCCGGGGCGCTCGAGCGGCCACCCGAGTAGCCGCCTCCGTCACCACCGCGACCGGGGGTGCGCTCGACGGATGCCGTGGCCCACCGCAGGGAGGGTCCGATCTCGTCGGCGACGATCTCGACCGCGGTGCGCTTGCCACCTTCGCGTGCTTCGTACTCCCGCACGTCGAGTCGGCCGGTGACCAGCACACGGCTCCCCTTGGTGAGAGAGGCCGCGATGTTCTCGGCCAACTGATCCCAGGCGACCACGTTCATGAACGAGGTCTGCTCCTGCCATTCGCCATTGACCTGGTAGCGGCGGTTGACGGCCAACCCGAGGGTGACCGTGGGCTTCCCCGACTGGGTGAAGCGAAGTTCGGGATCGCGGGTCAAGTTGCCCACGACGGTGATGGAATTGGATGCCATGGTGATGCTCCTCTGGACGGTGTGAGCGGCTGACTCAGGCCGCTACGAGACCCCGGCGGGCCGCTTCGGCCTCGGGGAGACGCAGCAACTTGTGACGCAGAACGTCGTCAGCGATACGCAACGAACGCTCGAGTTCGTCGAGTGCGCCACCAGCGGCGGCGATGTTGAAGACGACGTAGAAGCCGTCTTCCTTCTTGTTGATGGGATACGCCAAACGACGCTTGCCCCACCAATCGGCCTTCCCGTGCACGTCTCCACCGGCGGCCTTCACGGCCTTGGTCACGGTGGCGACCCACTGCTGGGCGACGGGCTCGTCGAGCGAACCGTCGAGGATGATCATCAATTCGTAGCCACGCATCGGTGCGTGAACCTCCCTTCGGACTCGCCCCCCAGGTGTGGGAAGCGGGGCCCCTTCCGGGGCAGGGTGACTATGGACCTCGGAAGCCTACCGGCGGGTCGGTGAGGTGAGACGGGGACGAACTCGAGCACGGACACACAGTGCCAAGAGGGTGTGGCACCACTCGCTGGTGGCGTCGAGTCACCTCTCGAGGTGCTGGTCAGGGCCGGGTGAGGCGCACGATCGACGCCGAGATCAAACCGACTCCGGCCGACACGGCTCCCTCGTGGGTGGTGAGGCGGCCGCCCGAGCGCAGGATTCCGGTGAAGGCCCGCTCGCGATCACCCTGGAACACCAGAGCCGGACCACCCGAGTCGCCGAGCCCCCACAACACAGCCACCAGCCCGATGATGATGGCCACCAGGCAGAACGGAACGGCGAGAGTTTCACGGGGCATGCGTGAAGCCAGCACCAGCGAGAACACCGCACTCAGCAACAGCAAGACGCCCACCGCGCCGACGGCGATCAGGAGATGCTGAACCATCGCCGATGCTCCGAATCCGCCTTCGTCGCCGCAATCGACCATGGCACGAGCCGGTGCGCTCGGGTCGTCGACCGGCGACGTCTGCAGGAGGACGCAGTCACGGCCGTCGGATGCGACGGGTTGGCCGTCGACGAACGACACCGAGAACGGGTCGCCGAACGCACCTGCGATGAGAAGGCCGATCGCGGCGAGGAAAATCATCACCAATCCGAGGAGTGCGTCGAACTGCAATCGACGACTCGCCTCGTACGGCAACCAGTTGCTGCGGCGCGATCGACGCGATCGCTTCACACCCTTCGATCCGGTGAAGTCGACCACAGTTGCGCTCAGCCCACCTGGCGTCGGCCGCGCTGGCCGCCGATCGGAATCGCCCGCACGAGATAGTGCCAGCGGCACTGACAGCACGCCTCCACCACGTACGCCGTCAGCTCTTCGGGACGCCGGTGGAATGCGGCAAGTTCCTTGTCGTCGGCGGCGAGGCGGCCGTGAGCGGGCAACTTCGCACCGAACACGTAGGTGACAAGAACGAGATTGTCCTCGGCGCAGATCGGGCAGGGCGTGTTGGTCGGCTTGCCCACCGAACGCGCGGCACGCATCAGTTCGGGGTGTGCGTCGCAGACTTCTTCACGACCGAGGCGCCCCCGATGAAACTCGTTGATCGTGGCCCGTCGGGCCATCCGGTGATCGACGAGGCCACCGCGCATCGTGGAGAAACCGCGAAACGCACCAGTGCCGAAACCCGACGAACGGGACCCTGGCGCTCGGCGATCGGACATCGTGAGCAGACTAGCCCTCGGTCGAGGTGGCCCGACGCGCCCACCATTCGTCGAGACGACGACGAATTTCCACGTCTCCCACAAGACCCTCGTCGAGACGAATCTCGAGCAAGAAATCCAGCGCATCGCCGACCGCGCGTGACGGTGACAGACCGAGGTGCTGCATCACGGCCACGCCGTCCATCTCGGGGCGAATGGCCTTCAGTTCTTCCTGTGCGGCCAAAGACGCGATGCGATTCTCTAGTTCGTCCATGCGCTGGGCCAGACGCAGAGCCTTCTTCTCGTTCCGCGTGGTGCAGTCACAGCGCGTCAGCACGTTCAGTTCGTCGAGAAGTGGGCCGGCATCGTTCACGTAACGCCGCACGGCCGAATCGGTCCATCCCATTTGATACGTGTGGAACCGTAGGTGGAGTCGCACGAGTTCGGTGACATCGTCGATGTCTTCATTCGGGAAACGAAGCGCGACGAGTCGTTTACGCGTCATCTTCGCCCCGACCACGTCATGCATATGGAAGGTCGTTCCTTTGCCCTGCAAGTAGCCGCGGGTCTTGGGCTTACCGACGTCGTGGAACAGAGCAGCCAGGCGCGTCTTACGGAAGTCGAAGTCGGGATGGGCGTCGGGTCGTACGTTTTCGATCACTGCGAGCGTGTGAGTGAGAACGTCCTTGTGACGATGGATCGGATCGTGTTCGAGACGCATGGCCGGCAATTCGGGAAGGAACAGATCGGCCAAGCCGGTCTCGACGAGGAACCAGAGTCCGGCCGACGGCGCATCGACCACGATCAACTTGTTGAGTTCGTCGCGAATTCGTTCGGCTGACACGATCTCGAGACGATCCTTCATACGGTGAACCGCCGCGACTAGTTCAGGTACTGGGGTCATCTGGAAGCGAGCAACGAAACGCGCCGCCCGCATCATGCGCAAAGGATCATCGCTGAAACTGATGTCGGGATCGAGCGGTGTGCGCAGCACGCGAGTCAAGAGATCGGCCGCACCGCCGAAGGGATCGACAAGAGTTGGCGAATCGGCGGTCACCTCGAGTGCCATCGAGTTGATGGTGAAGTCGCGACGCGACAGATCGGTTTCGATCGCGTCGGCGAATTCGACGTCGGGTTTACGAGTGTCGGGGTGGTACGCCTCGGCTCGATGCGTGGTGATCTCGTAGACCCGAGTTCCTTTACGGGCACCGATCGTTCCGAACTTCTCACCTTGTGTCCACACGGCATCGGCCCACGGCGCGATGATCTTCTTGATCTCATCGGGTCGCGCATCGGTCGTGGCGTCGTAGTCGAGCCCGTCGAAGTCGAGACCGCCCAGCAGATCGCGAACGGTGCCGCCGACCAAGTACAAGCGCTTGCCCGCTGCGCGAAAGAGCGCCGCGACATCGGCCACTTCCGACAGAACAGGCGCGAAGCGCTCGGGAACCACGGGGTCAGGCTACGACGAACGGGGTCAGGCGACGAGGAGTCCGCGATCGATCCAGTAACGGCGGATTCGTTCGATCATCTGCTCGGCGAGTGGAGAACCAACCGTGGCAGCTTCTTCGGGCCGAATCGCAGTGTCGAGTAGGGCGCCGACCGTGGCGGTCGTCGACGCACGTAGTGCATCGAGGTCGTACCCGCCTTCGAGCATGACCAGTCGCCGACCGGCCGGAGCGAGTGGAAGGAGACGGGTGACGATCTCGTTGTAGTCGCCCGCAGTCAAGGCCATGTCGGTGATCGGATCGGCTCGATGCGCGTCGAAACCGGCCGAGATGATCAGCCAGGTGGGATCGAACGATCGGCAAATCGGTTCGACCAGTCGATCGATGGCATGTAGATAATCGACTCCGGTCGATCGTGGTGGCATCGGAACGTTGAGTGTCGTACCGACGGCGTCGCCGATTCCGATCTCTTCGAACCAGCCGGTGCCCGGATAGAGCGGCCACTGATGCAGCGACACGAACATCACACGGGGGTCGGCCCAGAAGACGTCTTGTGTGCCGTTCCCGTGGTGAGCGTCGAAGTCGACGATCGCGACGCGTTCACCGCGCTCGGCCAATTCGGCGGCAGCCACCGCGACGTTCGACAGCAAACAGAATCCCATCGTGTCGGCCCGTGTCGCGTGATGACCCGGCGGCCGTACCGCACAGAACGCCGCCGATCCTCGACCAGCAACCAACTCGTCGATGGCGGTGAGGCCCGCGCCTGATGCGAGTCGCGCGGCTTCCCATGTACCGGGACTGGCCACTGTGTCGGGGTCGAGTCGTCCACCACCGGCCCGCGACACCGACTCGACCTTGTCGACGAGCGCCGAGTGGTGCACCCGCAGCAACTGCTCACGGGTCGCGGCTCGCGGGACGATCGGGACCAAGGAGTCGGCGAACACCTGGGCACCGTCGATCACCGCACCGAGACGCTCGGGGCGCTCGGGATGCCGAGGGCCCACGATGTGGTCGAGATACGCCTCGTGCGTTGCGAACAACACCGTCATCGCCCGCGACGCTACCGTTCTGACGTGATCACCGGCTTGCGTCAACGACGCCGCGACGGACTTCCACGTCTGCTCGACGACGGTCGGACTCGAGCGCGTCTACGACCCTGGCCGCACCAACCCCTTATCGCACAACTCGTCCTCACCGATCACACCAAAGCACCCACGGTCAACACTCTCGAGACGTGGCTCGCAGTCACTCGCGATCACGGTTTCACGAGTGTGCGAACCGGTGCACTGTCCGCATCGGCGACACCCCCTTTCACCCAGTTGGGTTTCGTCTCCATCCAACGACTCGCGCTGCTCCGTCTCGAACTCGACCGGCCGAACGATCGCCTCGAGGGGGCACTTCACGATTCGTCATCCGGTGCTTCACGTCATGAATTGCGCGCCGTGCGCGGATCACGTCAGGTTGCGACGCTCGCGCGAATCGATCGAGCGGCTTTCGTCGACGGTTGGGATCTCGATGCCACCGGCATCCTCGATGCGTGTCAGGCCACGCCACAACATCGTGTTCGTCTGGCCGTGACCGCGAACGACGAACCCGCTGGCTACATGATCACCGGACGCAACGGTGCGGCGGGCTTCGTGCAACGTCTGGCCGTGCATCCCGACTTCGAGGGTCGTGGCGTCGCATCATCACTACTCGTCGACGGTCTCGTGTGGTTGCAGCGGCGACGTGTGGATGACGTCCTCGTCAACACGAACTTCGACAACGAACGTGCACTCGACCTGTACCGACGTTTCGGATTCGAGCCGCTCGAGGAGAGCCTGTCGGTGCTGGCACTCGACGACCTCACTGACAGGACGGCACGATGAGACGCGTCATGGCGTCGGGATGGGCCGCGGTCGCACTCGTGTCGCTGGTCTTCACCTCGTCGTCGGGATCGGCCCGGGCCGAAATCCCCGAGAGTGTCGGCGCCCTGGTGTCACAAGATCAGTACGTGGCCGGCATCGAGGGGTCGACCATCGATCTCAGCGTGTTCTTGCAGGGTCCGAGTGCGCTTGGTTCCGGCGCTCCGACATCGGTCCTCGTCACCGCGCATCGTCCGGTCACCACCCGCGCCGCCGTTCAGGACGCCATCGATGGAAATCTGCCGTCGACGATCGACAGCATGCGCTTCCCCGTCGAACAACGCGATGCGTCGGGTGTCATCGATCTGGTGATTCCGATCGAGATCGGTACTCGCACCCGCGAACGCATGCAGATGTCAGCGGCGGGTCTTTATCCGCTCTCGATCGGTCTCGAAGTCGATGGCAACAGCGTCGATCGGATCATCACGTTCGTCGAACGACTTCCAGACGGACGAGACGTACCTGCCATCGAACAGTCGCTACCCGTCGCCGTGGTCGGCTCGGTCGACGGCGACGTCACGCTCCAGCCCGACGCGACCACAACCGTGCGGGCGGCCGATCGCTCGCGTGTCGCTGAATTGGCCACCATCATCGAATCGCTGCCGGGAACACCGCTCACCATTGCGCTACGCCCCGAACTGGTGGAAGGACTCGGTCGCTCGACACCCGAAGACGCCGAACTCCTCACCCGACTGCAATTCGCCGACTCACCCTCGTTCCTGTCGATGCCTTATGTCCAAGTCGACCCGGGCTCGATGGCCGACTCGCAGACGAACGACATCTTCGTCGGCCAACTTCGCCTCGGGGAGGACGCGTTGGTCGACGCTCTTCCCGAATCACGGTCGAGCCGAACGGCCTGGATCCAGACCCGAGCGCTGTCGGCCACGGGAGCCCAATTCATCCGCGACCTCGGGTTCCGGGGGATTCTCATCACACCGGCGGCGACCGACGCGGGGGACTTCGGCGGCTTGGGGTTCGCGGATCCCACCCGCAAAGTCGAGGTCGAACTGTCGAGTGGAGGGTTCATCGACGCCATGGTCCCCGACGGTGCACTCGCCTCGCGCCTCACCGTCGCATCAAGTGCCCCACCGAGCGATGCCTACCTCGCGGCCCAGCACGTGTTGGCCGAGATCAAGGTCTTGCGGCGCGAACTCGCCGACGCCGGCGAATCGCTGTCAGGCCGTTCGTTGATCCTCACCACCAACGACGGGTCTCTGATGTCGACCGACCTCACGGTCGCGTTGGCCGACACGTTGAGTTCGTCGAACGAGGTCGAACTCGTGTCGCTCGACGACGCTTTGTCGCGCACGAGTGTCGGACTCGTGGATGGTCGGCCGGCGGCCATTCGGTTACCGGCCACCGGTCCGGCTGCTTCGTCCTCACCCGCCGAAGCCCTTTATCTCACCGGTGCGCGCATCGACGCGTTCGCCTCCATGCTTCCCGACGGTGACGAGCGTCCGGCCATGTGGCGCCGCATCCTCGACGTCTTGCCCGATCAGCGATTCTCCGACGACGTTCGTTTCGCCTACGCCGACGTGGTCCGACAAGAGACCGATGCCTTGGGCAGCCAAGTCGCAACCCCCGCATCCACCACCTTCACGCTCGGGGGACGCGATAGCGAAATTCGGCTCAGCCTGCGGAACGACTCCCCAACCGAACTCTCCGTCCGAGTCCGCCTCGCGTCGTCGAAGTTGCGTTTTCCGGAGGGTGAACTCGTGGTGAAGCTGGCGCCTACGGCCATCACCTCGGTCGAGATTCCGGTGGAAGCCCGCACCAACGGTCGATTCCCGGTGACGGTTCAACTTCTGACCCCTGAGGGCCAGTTGCCCCTCACTCAGCCCATCGTGTTCACCGCCCGCGTGAACGCTTTGGCGGGCCTCGGACAGTTGGTGACGGTCATGGCTCTCCTCCTGCTGGCTGTGTGGTGGATTCACCACTTCCGCCGGCGGCATCGCGAGCGACAGAACCTGGTCACCGACACCACGCGTCGTCATCCGAGTGGCGACACACCTCGTCAGACCCCCGACGACCCCAACAACTAACCTGCGTCCGTGGCCAACGTCCGGATCATCACCGACAGTTCCTGCGACCTTCCCGACGAGGTCGTGCGCTCCCTGGGCATCGAGGTCGTCCCCCTCTTCATCCGCTTCGGCGATGACGAGTTCGTCGACCGCGAGCAGTTGACCACGGCCGAGTTCTGGGCCCGTTGCTCGGCGTCGTCGGTCTTGCCGTCCACCGCGGCGCCCTCGCCCGGACGCTTCGAGCAGGCCATCCGCACCGTCGTGTCGCAAGGCGCCACTGGGGTCGTCATGATCAATCTCTCGGGTGCGCTGTCGGCCACTTTGCAGAGTGCGGAGATGGCGGCGGCGTCCTTGTCGTCCCTCGTTCCGATTTCGGTCGTCGACAGCCGGTCGGTCTCACTCGGACTGGGAGCCATCGTGGTCGAATGCGCTCGGGCCGCCCGCCAAGGCGCCGAACTTCACGAGGTCGAGGCCTTGGCCCGCGATCTGGTGGGTCGTTGCGAACTCTGGGGCGCCCTCGACACCCTCGAGAACCTCAAGAAGGGTGGCCGAATCGGCGGTGCCCAGGCCATGCTCGGCTCGGTTCTCTCGATCAAACCCATCATCGAGGTGAAGGACGGCGTGGTTCAAGAGGGCGGCAAGCAGCGCACGCGCGGTAAGGCCATCGCTTTCTTGGTCGACAAGGTGCGTCAGGTGAGCGCGTCACCCGGCATCAGCCAATTGTGTGTCCTTCACGCTGACTGCAGTGACGTCGACGCTTTCGTCGCACAGTTGAAGACCGTTCACTCCGGAGACATTCTCGTCGGAGAAATCGGAGCGGTCATCGGTGCGCACGCTGGTCGTGGAACGATCGGTGTCGCGTACTTCCGCAACTGACCCGACGCCATTCCCCGTCCGCTCCACGACGCACAACTAGCGTGTTCGTTCGAGCATGTCCGTGAACGCGTCACAACCTCCTGAACCGAACACGGTCATCGCCGGTCGCTATCGACTCGATGAAGCGTGGGCTCACGGAGGCATGGCCGATGTCTGGAAGGCCACCGACCTCCAGTTGTCACGCACTGTCGCAGTCAAGTTGCTGAAACCACACCTCGCCGCCGACGGAACCGTGGCCGAGAGATTTCGACGAGAAGCCATCGCAGCGGCCAGCCTCACGCATCCGAACATCGTGACGGTGTACGACGCCGTGGCCGATCATGGTCGACAGGCCGTGATCATGGAGTTCATCGACGGCAAGTCGCTTCGCGCACTCCTCGACGAGAAGAAGAGACTCACACCGAAGCTCACCGTTCACATCGGGACCGGCATCTGTTCGGCCCTCGACGCCGCCCACGCCAATGGCATCATCCACCGCGACGTGAAGCCCGGCAACGTGCTCGTCACCAAGGATGCGCGTGTGATGCTCACCGACTTCGGCATCGCCAAGGCTCTCGGAACCGGTGACGATCTCACCAGCGAGAACATCATGATGGGCACGGCGAAGTACCTGTCTCCCGAACAGGTGAAGGGTGACGAACTCGACCTGCGAGCCGATCTGTACTCACTTGGTCTCGTTCTCTACGAATGTCTGGCCGGAAAGGTTCCTTTCACCGGCAAGAACGACACCGAGACCGCCCTGGCTCGACTGCAGCGCGACCCCACCGACCTCAATCAGATACGACCCGATGTGAGTCCGGAACTGGCGCGGGTGATCCATCGCATGCTCGAGCGTCGACCCGACAAGCGATACGCCAGCGGAGCCGAGGCTCGGGCCGCGCTGAAGGCGGCCCTCAACGGAGACGGATCCGCGGCGCGCGGTGTAGCCGGCCATCCAGCCGGAACCGATCGCACACCCACACCCGGGAAGATCATTCGGCCATCGGGCCACACACCGTCGCAACCATCGACACGACCGTCGATCTCGCCCACACCGTCGGGCGGAACGCTGCGGCCGTGGAAGCCATCCCCGGTTCTGATCGGTGGTCTCGCGGTCGCGATCATCGCCGTGGGTGCTCTCGTGATCCGTGTCGTGACCGGTGGTGACGACACACCGCCGCAAATCGCGGCCACCACCGCACCACCAGCACCGACCGGACCGCCGACGATTCTGGGCGTGTCGACGTTCGATCCCGAAGGTGACCGCACCGAGAACGATGGTGGCGCGGCACTGACCACCGACGGCGATGTCGGCACTGCGTGGTCGACCGTCTGCTACAAGTCATCGACGTTCGGCAGCAAATCTGGTGTCGGTCTGGTCGTTCAACTCACCGAAGCCAATCTCGCCAAGGTCGATGTCGATGTGGTGGGCGACGCATGGCGTGCCGAGATGTACGCGTCGAACGCCCTGAGCGACGACATCGACGCATGGGGATCAGCGATTGCGTCGGCGACCGCCGGTGACGGCCCCACTTTGGTCGGCGTCATGGCCGAACCCATGCAGTACGTGATGGTGTACCTCCGCGAAGTTGGCCGTGACGGCTCGTGTAGTCGCGACAACCCCTACCGCGGAGGTATCGCCGAGATTCGCGTCTCTCCCGCACCGTGAACGAGCTTCTCGTTCGGCGGGCCATCAACGGAGATCGTGCCGCTCTCGACACGCTGCTTCGTGAGCACTATCCGCGCATTCTGACCGCTTGCCGGCGATTGCTCGGGCGACATGCCGATGCCGACGACGCTGCACAGAACGCGCTCATCTCCATCGCCCGCAACATCGGTTCGTTCGACCAACGCTCGTCGTTCTCGACGTGGGTGTGGCGTATCGCGACCAACGCGGCCCTCGACGAAATCAGGCGTCGCGGTCGCCGCGATGTTCCGTCTTCCGACCATCACGACTTCGACCGACCCGACCCGTCGACTTCAGCAGTATCGAACCTCGACGACCGTCAACTCGTGGAGGCCGCCCTGCTCCGGATACCACTCGAGTTCCGGACGGCCGTCGTGCTCCGAGACCTGGCCGATCTTGACTACGACGAGATCGCCGACGTCCTCGACATCCCCATCGGAACGGTGCGCTCGCGCATTTCACGTGGTCGATCCCAATTGGCGAGCCTTCTTCGCGACTCGTCATCGCAGCCGATCGGGAACCAAGACCCGAGTTCCGAACGTCAAACACCCGGAAGTGCCCCATGAGTTCTCTCTCCGACCCTTCGAATCGCGACGAACGTCTGGACGATCTGGCCAGTCGGCTGCTCGACCGCGACATCGAATTCGCCGATGTTCCCGCCGATCTGCGATCGGCGGTGCAGTCGCGCGCCGACGAGTTCGGAAAGCTGCGGTCGACTCTTCTGCACACAGATGATGTCGACGGCGATGCATTCGATCGCGCGTTCGCTCGTGCGATCGAGACGCCCGCGTCGACGCGTCTACGCACCATCGTGCTCGGAGCGGCCGCCGCCGCCATCACCGTGGTGGTCGCGCTGGGTGTGGTCGCGACCTCACGCGACGACAATCGCGATGGTCGCGACGACTTCGCTGAAGCACCGAACGCATCCGTCGCTGTCGAAGCGAACCCGACTCCGGCTGCCGAAGCCAAGTCGCAGACCGATCTGGCCGCGGTGCCCGACTCTGTACTGGCCACACCGATGCAGACCCCATCCGTGGCGGGAGCCGTTGGTGGTGCCAACAGCGACGTGACGATGATCGTCGACATGGTTGCTCTCGGAGCGATCGCCAACGAATGGTGGGTCGTTCCCCCGTCGCTCTCCGACCTCTCGGCGTCGTGCCCACTGGCCGAAGGGTCGCAATTGGTGGCGGGTTCGTTCACGTTCGCCGGCCAACCCGCCGAGATTCACTACGACGAAACCGGAATCGCCGTGTTCTCCGTCCCTGAGTGCACCAAGATGGCCAGCGTCGTGCGCTGACGAAGCGTCTGGCTAGCCTCGCACCATGGCTGCCAATCCGTTGAACGACCCGAAGTGGGCCGAGAACATGACCGACACGATCGTGTCGACCGTCGACAAGGTTCGAGATCGCACCACCAAGCCGATCGTGATGGCGGCCCGCGGTGTGGTGTTCGGTCTGCTCGCTGCGTTCCTCGGCTTGTTCATCGCGGTCATCGCGTTGGTCGGAGCTCATCGCGGCGTCATCAACTTCCTCGAGTGGCCCCTCGACCATGACACCGCGGTGTGGGTCGCCTACTTCGCGCTCGGTGGAATCCTGTGCCTGTTGGGTTCGGTGTGCATGATCAAGCGTCAGTCGCAGGACGGCGTGTGATGGGTCAGCACCACAAGGTCATCATCATCGGATCGGGTCCGGCCGGACTCACCGCCGCCATCTACACCGCACGAGCCAACCTCGCGCCGTTCGTCATCGAAGGCGAACCGTCGAGTACGAGCGATCAACCCGGCGGACAGTTGATGCTCACGACCGAGGTCGAGAACTTCCCCGGATTCCCCGAGGGAATCATGGGCCCCGAACTCATGGGTCGATTCAAAGAACAGGCGGCCCGTTTCGGTGCCACGTTCCTCACCGCCAAGGCGACCAAGGTCGAGTTCGGCGAGCGCCCACTGCGCGTTCATGTGTACGGCGACGTGCACACCGCCGACTCGGTGATCGTTTCCACCGGTGCTCAGAGCCTGATGCTCGGACTCGAGGCCGAAGAGCGACTGATCGGTCACGGTTTGTCCACCTGCGCGACGTGCGACGGCTTCTTCTTCCGCGGCAAGGAAATCGCCGTCGTGGGCGGCGGCGACTCGGCCATCGAAGAGGCGACGTTCCTCACCAAGTTCGCCTCGAAGGTCACGCTCATCCATCGTCGCGACTCGCTGCGCGCGAGCAAGATCATGCAGGATCGCGCGCTCAGCAACCCGAAGATCGAAATGCGCTGGAACAGCGCGGTC
Organism: uncultured Bifidobacterium sp.; assembly: GCA_964513215.1. Classification (GTDB taxonomy): domain Bacteria; phylum Actinomycetota; class Acidimicrobiia; order Acidimicrobiales; family Ilumatobacteraceae; genus Casp-actino8. The sequence continues at coordinate 16,635 of CAZELU010000007.1, read as the reverse complement.
ACCGACTTGATCGGCACCGAACAACTCGAGGGCATCGTGCTCACGGACACCGTGACCGGCACAACGAGTCGCATGGACGTGTCAGGATTGTTCATCGCCATCGGACACCGCCCGAACACCGACGTTTTCAAGGGTGTTCTCGACATGGAGGACAGCGGGTACCTCATCACGAGGCCCGACTCGACCTACACCAACATTCCTGGTGTTTTCGCCTGCGGTGACGTGAAGGATCACGTGTATCGCCAGGCCATCACGGCGGCGGGCTCGGGCTGTATGGCAGCCATCGACGCCGAGCGTTGGCTCGAAGCGCAGCACTGACGGCCCCGCTGTAATCTGATCGCCGAAACGCGATCGACCCGGTTCTCACTGGGCGAAAGGACTTGTCATGGCCGAAGGAATCGTCACCCTCACCAGCAGTACGTTCGACGAGACCGTGAACTCGTCGAACACTCCCATCGTGGTCGACTTCTGGGCCGAGTGGTGTGGACCGTGCAAGCAGATCGCTCCGATCCTGAGCGAGATCGCCACCGAAAAGGCTGGTCAGGTCACCATCGCCAAGTTGAACGTCGACGATCACGGCGACATCGCCATGCGGTACAACGTCATGAGCATCCCCACCCTCCTGGTGTTCCACGGCGGTGAGCTCAAGAAGCGCATGGTGGGCGCCAAAGGCAAAGGACAACTCCTGCAGGAGTTGGAGGAATTTCTCGGCTGATGGCCCTGTCGCCCGGTGATTCGGGCGAGGCCGTTCGGCAGCTCCAGAGCCGTCTCGGCGCCGCCGGCTTCCTTCCCACCTCGGGTGTGAGCCCGTCCACCTATTGCGCAGGAACCACTGACGCGGTTCGTGCCTTCCAAGAAGATCGCGGGTTGCCTGCCACCGGCGTGTGCGACGACACCACCTGGAACGTTCTGGCCGAAGCATCGTGGAACCTCGGTGATCGGCTGTTGATGCTGCGCTCCCCCAACCTGCGCGGCGACGACGTGGCCGAAATGCAGCGCTTGTTGTCGCGGCTGGGGTTCGACGGTGGCCGCATCGATGGCATCTTCGGACCTTTGGCCGCGCAAGCGTTGGCTGATTTCCAGACCAACGCCGGCATCGAGTCCGACGGTGTGTGCCGACCGAGCACCGTCGAGGCCTTGCGCCGTCTTTCTCGACAAACCGGCGACGGACCCGGAATCGCTGCCGTTCGTGAGGCCGAAAGCCTGCGGGCCGGTCGTCCTCTCGACGGACGTCGCGTCGCCGTTGGTCAGTTCGGTGGATTCAGTTCGTTGAGCCGCCCGCTGTGTCAGTCGTTGCGCGACCGTGGTGCACTGCTCATCCAAACCGATGACACCGACCCCGTGGCCCAAGCCGCGCACGCCAATTTGTTCGGCGCCGAGGTGTACATCGGACTCGAAGCGACCACCGAACGCCTGGCCCGGGTCACCTACTACGCGGTCCCCGCCTTCGAATCGGCCGGCGGTCGGGCCCTGGCTCACCTCATCGAACGACACTTACGCGATGTGGTTCCACGAATCACCGTGAGTGGGATGCGCCTGCCGATCCTGCGCGAAACCAAAATGCCCGCGGTGTTGCTGAGCCTCGGACCCACACAGGTCATGGTCGACCGGGCCGAGCGCATTGCCGAGGCCGTGTTCTTGGCCGTCGCGGCCTGGTCGGCCTGACCATCCACACACTGCACAGGTCATCACACCAGCCCAGAGCAATATTTACGGCTAAAAACCGAGTTCGCCCACAGAGTTATCCACAGCCTGTGAAGACTCTCTCCTGGAACTTGAGGGTGACGGTTGTCGCATTCACCCTGGTCAACGCGGTATTCAGTCGTTAGACGGACCCTCGGTCATCAAGCGATAGATCCGCTCGAGATCTTCGAGGTCGGCGAAATCGATGGTGACGGTGCCACGTTTGTTGGCCATCTTCACCGCCACCCGGGTGGAGAGATAGTCGCCCAGCAAGGTCTCGAGCTCGAGCAGACCGGCGGGGGGCAGTCCTCCTGGCCGGGACGAACCTCCGCTCTTGCCGCTGGTCGAGCCGGACGAACCACCCGCTGACGAGCTACCACCGCGATCGCGGACAGCTTCCTCGACGGCTCGAACCGACCATTCTTCCGATGCGGCGCGACGGGCCAGACTCTCCTGAAAAGCCCGGTCGGCGGTTCCGAGCAGGGCTTTGGCGTGGCCAGCCGAGAGACGACCATCAGCCAGGAGGCTCTGCACCGCTGGAGGCAAGTTGAGGAGGCGCAAGGTATTGGTGACCGTGCTGCGGCTCTTACCCACCCTCTTGGCCACGTCGTCGTGTGACAGCGAGAAGTCGTCGATGAGCTGCTGATACGCCGAGGCTTCTTCCAAAGGAGACAGATCCTGACGGTGCAGGTTCTCCACCAATGCCTGCTCGACCGATGACATGTCGTCGGTTTCCTTGACGACGGCCGGGACGGTGGTCAAGCCAGCCCGCTGCGCGGCACGCCAGCGGCGCTCACCGGCGATCAACTGGTACGAACCATCGGCCAAGCGCCTCACGAGGAGGGGTTGCAGGACCCCGATCTCTTCGATGGAGGCCGCCAACTCGGCCAACGCCTCTTCATCGAAGTGGACACGGGGTTGATTGGGGTTCGGGACCAGGTCGGAGACCGGGATCTCGACCAAGGTTGCCGAGCCCGACGGACCGTCGCCAGCCGGACCCCCGGGAATCAGGGAATTGAGACCTCTACCGAGACCGGAGCGGCGGGGTGCCACCGGCCACCTCCTTTGCAACCAAGCGGTACGCCACCGCTCCCTTGGACGACGGGTCGTAGACGTTGATGGGCTGGTGGTGCGAAGGAGCCTCCGACAACCGAACGTTGCGCGGGATCACGGTCTGGCACACCTTGTCGCCGAAGTGCTCGCGAACCTCGGCCACCACCTCATTGGACAGCTTGGTCTTGGAATCGAACATGGTGCACACGATGGTGCTGACCTCAAGGGCTGGGTTCAGATTTCGCTTGACCAGGTCGACGTTGCGCAGGAGCTGGCCGAGGCCTTCCAGGGCGTAGTACTCGCACTGGATCGGGACCAGGACTTCCTTGGCCGCCACCAAGGCGTTGACCGTGAGAAGGCCGAGGGACGGTGGGCAGTCGATGATCACGAAGTCGAAGTCGTCCAACACCGAGTCGACAGCCTTCTTCAGACGGTGCTCGCGGGCCATCAGGGGGACCAACTCGATCTCTGCACCGGCCAAGTCGAGGTTGGACGGGGCCACGAAGAGGTTTTTCAGGCTGGCGGGCTCGATGCAGTCCTCCATAGGGGCATCGTGCAGGAGGACGTCGTACATCGAGGTGTCGATCCCCCGAGTCTCCACACCGACCCCCGATGACGCGTTTCCCTGGGGATCCAGGTCGACAACCAGGGTCCGATAGCCCAATTCGGCCAGGCTGGCCGACACGTTGATCGAGGTCGTGGTCTTGCCGACCCCACCCTTCTGGTTAGCGACGGCGATGATCCGGGGTAGGGGCCGGGAATGGCCGATTGAAGCCGACTGGTCAGTCATGGAAGAGATGCGTACCTCTGACTCGAAGGTGGACGCCCGCATGGTACCGAACGGGTGCGACTCGGTCGGGGTTCTGGGGGGTGATCTCCCACACTGTTGTTCCACGTGGAACACCCCAGTCCCCCCAAACGGTCGGGGGCCGTTCCGTCCGGACCAGTTGTTCCACGTGGAACAGTCAGGATCGAGCCAAAACGGCGATCCCACTCACCACGGTGACCAGGGAGAGCCCGCTCGACCGCACGTCAGGGGAATCCCAGCGCTCTCCGGCCGACCCTGGGGGTTCGGTCACCAACAGCAACCCACCGGGTGCGAGCAACGGGGCAGCGTGTTGGGCGGTGTAGGCAGGAGGTCCGAAGCCCCGGCTCGTGGCCACCGACCAGGTGACCCCGGGAAACCGACGGGGGAGATCGATCACATCAGCCTCCACCGCCTGGATCCGACCCGTCAGCCCGAGTCGACCGACGAGGCGGACGAGAAGGTCGACCCGCTTGCCACGCCGATCGACCAGATGGCCCGACAACTCCGGTCGGGCCAGGGCCACCACGAGACCGGGTAGACCCCCACCTGCACCCAGGTCGACGAACGACGTGGCGGTATCGGGAATCAACCGGGCCAGAGTCTCCGCCTGGTCGACGGCACGGCCAAGATCTCCTGGCCCCAACATGCCGATGCGCTGGGCCTCGCCCAGCGCATCGATCAGAGAGTTTCGTTGGACCGGATCAAGGGAACTCATGGATCCGTCCTGGGGAGTGTTGGTGATCAGGCTCCGGCCGGAGTGATCACGACACGCCGGTAGGGCTCCTCACCCTCGGAGTGCGTGCCGATGTCGGTGCGCCCAGTCAGCGCATCGTGAATGATCTTGCGATCGGACGCCGGCATCGGTTCGAGAGCACGGGCCGAGCCACTCGAGACCACCTCATCGGCCACCTGGTTGACGAAGCGCCCGAGAGCCTCTTTGCGCTTGGCGCGGTAGCCACCCACGTCGACACGCAAGCGAGTGTCGTGGTCGCCGAGGCGACGCTGAGCCACCACGCGGGTGAGGTCCTGAACGGCCTGGAGCGTCGAACCGCGCGGCCCGACCAGCAGACCCAGATCGGAACCATCGAGGTTCACCTCGATCTCGTCACCCTCGATCGAACGCGTGGCAGTGCCCGACGTACCGAACGCCGTGGCCAACCCAACCAGGAACTTCTCGGCCTGGGCCGCAACCTCGGCCGGATCGGCGGCCGGACGGGGCTCGCGCGAGCCGTTGTCGGCATTGTCGGTCATGGTTGAACCCTCCTGACGTGGGCGGCGGCCAGACGACCGTCCGTTCGACGAACCACCCTCACGACGCGGTTCGCGACCGCCATCTTGTCTCTTTTCCGACCCTCCGTCACGACGACGGCGGCGATCGTTCTTGGCGCGGGGCGTCCGGGGCTTCACTCGGGCGCGTACCCGAGCTTCGCCACGCATCCGTCCGAACAAGCCGGGCTTGGGTTCTTCGAGGATTTCGAACTCAGCGTCCTGCTCATCGACTCCGAGTCGGTCGAGAGCGATGCTCTTGGCCTCGTCGACTGAGGCTCCTGTGGTTTCGACCCATTCCATGGGACAACCTTCCGTTTCTGCGTGTTGTGGTGGGGGAACGCCGACTCAGGGTCGGCGCGGGGGCTTGGGATGACGGTTCTTCCCCGTCGGCTTGGGCGGGTTGGACGGGGTCGGACGACCCTTACCGCCCGTGGAACCACCCTTGGGTGGGGTCACCCGCTTGCTTCCTCCCGGCGCCGGCTTGTTCTTGGCTTGCTTGGCCTGATTCGCCTCATTACGCAATTGGCTGAACAGTCCAGTTCCACCGCCATCCTTCTCGGCCATTTCACGCGCTTTCGCACTAGCGGCCTGAGCCTGACGACCGAGTGAATGTTCGCCCTTGTAAAAGCGACGAGTGACGTAGGCCTGTTGGGCGATACGAACGATGGTCTGAGCGAAGTAATAAATCACCAAGCCCACCGGGAAGAAGATCTGGAAGATGCCGAACACGACCGGCAAGTACTGCAGGATCTTGGCCTGCGTGGCCGACATGGTGGGAGAGACCGTGCGCGAAGCGATCATGCGCTGCTGCACCCAGTACAAGCCCATGAGTGCCACCACCAGCAGGGCGTAAATGATGCCCTTGGCCGGATCGTCCTGAATCACATCGACGGGCCGCAACGACAAGTCGAGTCCGAACGACAACATCTCCGTCTTGTTGTCGAGACTCGCGTACAACTCACTCGATTTCGAGATGTAGTCGGGGTCGAACGTTCCGTCGGGGCCTTTGTCGGTGAGTCCGTGCAGGACTCGGAACATGATGATGAAGATCGGCATCTGCGCCAGAAGTGGCAGACACGAGGCCAACGGATTGACCTTGTGCTCCTGATAGAGCTTCATCATCTCTTCGTTCATCTTCTGCCGGTCGTTGCGGTATTGCTGCTGGATACGACGCATTTCCGGCTGAACTCGCTGCATCTCGAGCATGCCCTTGGTGCTCTTCAAGGTGAGCGGGAAGATCAACATCATGATCACCACCGCCACGAGTGAGATGGCGAAGATGTAGTTGGACGTGAGGTTGTAGAACTGGCTGATCAGCCAGGCCGCGGCTTGAAACATGTCAGTGAGCCCTTCCCGAGGTGACGACGGTCGATGTGGCGGACGAAGAAGAGGATGACGAGTCCGGCACCGGGTCGAAACCCGACGGACCGAATGGACGGCACCGAGTCAACCGGCGAACGGCGAGCCAGGTTCCACGGCCAGCGCCGTGCACCGACACCGCCTCGTGGGCGTAGTGCGAGCACGACGGGGTGAAGCGGCAGGGGGAGGGGCGGCCATCGCGGCCGACCTGGTACCACTCGATCGCCCGGAGGATGAACCGCTGCATCACCGGCTCCGGGCCGAGAGCGTGTGAAAGGCCCGGCGTAAGTCGAGGAAACCGGGAACGTCGCCCCCGCGTGCCGAAACGCCGAACAGGTACAGACCCGGCGCGAAGTCGGCTTCGTGCGCGCGCATCAACTCACGCATCTGACGGCGGATGCGGTTGCGCACCACCGCCGTGCCCACCGGACGGCCGAGGGCGAAGGCAATGGAAGGTGCCGGGTAGGACGGATCGGGGAGCATGATGCACCAGACGGCCCCGCTACGAACACGTGTTCCCTCCTGGCGGAGGCGCTGGAACTCGTGGGCGCGGCGCAGGTGACCGATCAAGCCGACAGCCGCTTGCGGCCCTTCAGGCGACGGGCCTTGAGAACGGCTCGGCCACCACGGGTGGCCATACGCGCCCGGAAGCCATGCTTCATCGACCGGCGCTTCTTGTTGGGTTGATACGTGCGCTTCACGAAGAACTCCTCGGTGACCAGCCACGATGGGCCAGTGGATGTCGGCCGACGAGACGCCGACGCAACGGGTCAGGCTACGGCTCGTGCGCTCACCTGGGCAACCCGCGACCGGGCTTTTCAGCGACTATCCACAGCCTGCTATGTTGCCGTGTTCCAACGACCGTGTCCCCGGGATTCCGGGCCTGAGACGGCCGTCGGCCCAGGTCACACGACGTGGGATGAACCAGAGGGGGTTGTCCACATTCTGTGGACCCATCTGTGGATCGAGTAGCGGTCAGGATCAAGGAGTCCCAGGTGGAAGACCAGGAGAACATGTGGACAGCAGTGGCGCAGCTGCTGCGCGCACAGGTCTCCGATGCCGTGTGGTACTCCACGTTCAACGACGTTCACTCGATTCCGAGTGACGGCCAGACCATTCGGCTCGCGGTTCCGAGTGGCACCGTTCGCGACAAGATCATGACCCGCTACCTCCCGCTGGTCATGGACGCGCTGGCCGAAATCGGGGCGGGTAACCGCCACCTCGACGTGGAGGTCGTGGCCCCGCCCGAGGCGGTCCCGGCTCCGGTCGCTGTGGTGAAAGACGATCCGGCCGTCGAACAGGTCGAAGCGCGGTCGGCGCTCGAAACCGCGGTCGAGCGAGCCGGTTTGAATCCTCGGTACACCTTCGAAACGTTCGTGCGAGGTGGGTCGAACAGTTTCGCCCTGGCCGCCGCCCAGCGAGTGGCCGAAACGCCGGCACGCAGCTACAACCCGCTCTTCATCTACGGATCGGCTGGGCTCGGCAAGACCCACCTGTTGCACGCCATCGGGCACTACGTCCTCCAGAACTACAGCCACTACCAGGTCAGATACGTCACCACCGAGACGTTCCTCAACGAGTACGTCGACGGAATCCGTAGTGCCTCGATTGCCAATTTCAAGCGTCGTTACCGCGACATCGACCTGCTCCTCATCGACGACATCCAGTTCATGGAGGGCAAAGAGGGTCTGCAGGAAGAGTTCTTCCACACGTTCAATTCGCTGCACGGCGCCAACAAGCAGATCGTCATCTCGTCCGATCGTGTCCCCGATGCGATCCCCAACCTCGAGGAGCGTCTCATCGGTCGCTTCCGTTGGGGTCTGATCACCGACGTCCAACCGCCCGATCTCGAGACCCGCTTGGCCATTCTGCGCAACAAAGCCGAGCGCGAAGGCACGATCTTCCCACCCGATGTGCTCGAGTTCATCGCTTCCCGGGTCACGTCCAACATCCGTGAACTCGAAGGCGCCCTCATCCGCGTGAGTGCGTACGCGAGTCTCAACCGGGTCGACATGAACGTGGCCCAGGCCGAACGTCTGCTCGAGGACCTGCTCACCGATCAGGCGCCCAAACACCGCACCGACGAAGAGTTGCTCACGGAAATCGCCGGGATTCTGGGGTTCTCGGTCGACGCCCTACGCGGCAAGAGTCGTCAACGTCCGTTGGTGGCGGCGCGCCAGGAAGCGATGTACGTGTTCCGCGAACTCACCGATCTGTCGTACCCAGCCATCGCTCGCCTGTTCGGCGGCCGTGATCACACGACGGTCATCCATGCGGTCGAGAAGATCCAGCGCCTCATGAAGGAGCGCACTCAGACGTACGACCAGGTCACCATGCTCATCAAGACACTGAAGTTGGGCTGACGCACCATGGGGACGACGGTGTGGACCACATGTGATCTCGAGGGGGTCGCACTGTGAACAACGTCGTGTTCTCCACCGACCGTGTCATTCACGCTGGTTCGGGTGTGGACGTCTGTGAACAACCCGACACACCTCGAAATGCTCGGCTCGCTGGGCGAACGACACGTCATCCACAATCCACAGCACTTATTACAAGCACTAAGTTCAAGAAGCATCGAGCGGTGTCGATAACGGCATCGGCGATCCGGGGTCAAGGAGTCTCGAGTGAAGTTCCGATGTGAACGCGACATCCTCGCCGATGCGTTCGGCGCCGCCAGCCGGGCAGCCACTGGCCGGGCCACCAACCCCACGTTGTCGTGTCTGCGTTTGGTGTTGGCCGGCGACTCGTTGCGGGTCACGGGAACCGATGGCGATCTGACCATCGAAGCCGTCGTTCCGGTGGCCGATGGCAAAGACGGTGTGGTGTTGCTTCCGGCCAAGTTGGCCAGTGAAGTCGTGCGCTCACTTCCGTCGGGTGCGGTCACGATCGAGGTCGGCGACGACAAGGTTCAGATCTCCGCGAGTCGCGTGAACTTCTCGGTTCCCACGGGAGCCGAAGGTGACTTCCCGAAGTGGAGCGGCTCGGTGGGTGGGGGTGTCACCGTTCCGGCGGCCACGCTGTCGGAAGCGCTCAAGCAAGTCGTGCGCGCCGCGAGTACCGACGACGCGCGCGGCGTCCTCACCGGAGTTCTCATCACCGGCGTCGACAAGAAGCTTCGCTTGGTTGCCACCGACTCGTATCGCCTCGCCATCCGTGACATCGACGCTGCGGTCCTGCCCGATGGTGCGAAATTCGTGGTGCCGGCCCGTGCACTCGGCGAGTTGCAGCGTCTGCTCGGCAATGCCGAAACCGTGAGCATCAACATCACCGACAACGACGCCACGTTCGAGATGGGCGCGACCCGTTTGGTGACCCGACTGCTGTCGGGAACGTTCGCCGATTACCAACGCCTCATTCCGCCCAGCCCGCCCAACAGCCTCACGATCTCGCGCGATTCGGTTCTCGAATCGATTCGTCGCGTCAAGCTCGTTGCCCGCGATCCAATCGGCACACCGTTGCGCATCCGCATTGCGTCCGATGGCGTCACGTTGCGCATGGTGAGCCAGGACAGCGGTGAGGCCCACGAGCAACTCGACGGTGACATGTCGGGTAACGAAATCGAGATGTCGTTCAACAACGAACTCCTCGCCGCGGGCATCGAAGCGTGTGGTGCCGAACTCGTCACCATTCAGACGAGTGAGCCGGGCAAGTTGGCGGTCATTCGTCCGAAGGATGACCCGTCGTACACGTATCTGTTGATGCCCTTGCGCTCCTGATGTTCATCGAGCAGATCGAGCTCGTCGACTTCCGCAATTACGCACGGGCCTCTTTCTCGCTCACGGCCGAGACGACGGCGATCGTCGGCCGCAATGGTCAAGGCAAGACCAACGTTGCTGAAGCGATGGCCTTTCTCGCCACACTCGACAGTTTTCGTCAAGTGCCCACGGCTGCATTGGTACGCGATGGTGCCGAATCGGCCTTTGTTCGCGCGACGGTGCGACACGACGACGGTCGTGAATTGTTGGTGGAAGTGGAAATTCCTCGACAAGGTCGCGTGAACGTGTTGGTGAACAAACAACGCCTTCCACGCACACGCGATCTCGTCGGTGTTCTGCGCGTCACGGTGTTCTCACCCGACGATCTCGATCTGGTGAAAGGTGCGCCGTCAGAACGGCGTCGATTCGTGGACGATGCTCTCGTGAGCCTGGCCGCGAAGAACGACGCGTTACGGCTCGAACTCGATCGGGTGATCAGGCAACGAAACACACTCCTGCGTCAATGTGGTGGGCGACTCACCGACGAGGTCGGCTTCTCACTCGATGTGTGGGACGAACGATTGGCGTCGGTGGGGGACGAGATCGGCCAGGCGAGAGCCACGCTGTTGGCACAACTCCAACCGATGGTCGAAGAGGCGTACCAGCAGGTGGCCGGAGTCCCGGTGGCTGTTGCGTTGGGTTACGAACCCGAATGGCGCCGTTCGGGTCTGGCCTCGGCGCTCGCTGCGTCGCGGCGCGACGACGTGCGACGCGGCGTGTCGACAGTCGGTCCACATCGCGACGACGTCGAGCTGTTCCTGGGCTCGATGCCAGCGCGAACTCATGCGAGCCAGGGTGAGATGCGCTCGCTCGCGTTGTCGCTTCGCTTGGCCGTCCATCGTCTCGTGGCGCGGACGACCGACATGACCCCGTTGCTCGTGCTCGACGACGTGCTGAGCGAGCTCGACCCGGGTCGGTGCGAGGCCCTGTTGGCACACCTGCCCCCAGGTCAGGTGGTGATCACGACCGCCAGCCCCTTACCCCCGGCAGCGCGACCCGATCGAGTGATCACGATCGAGGCCGGTCAGGTCCGGGCGTGAGCGACGAACCGCGCGCCCTGGGGTCGGCCCTCGACCGGCTGCTGGCCTCCCTGAAAGGGGGAGACCGGTCGACCACCGTGACGGTGTTCTCGCGTTGGACCGAGCTGGTGGGCGAGGCCGTGGCAGCCCATGTGAGCCCCTTGCGACTCGACGGAGACACCCTCGTCGTGGAGGTCGACGACCCGGCCTGGGCGACCCAGTTGAAGTTCTTGGAACGCGATCTTCTGGCCCGGTTCGCAGAGGCCGGCGCGACCCGCGTGGAGCGGCTCGAGATCAGGGTTCGACGACCCCGCTGAACCCCGCCGCGAGGTGTGTGGAAAAAGGTATGTTTCCCCTGCTCAGAGTGCCTGTTGTGGCACGAATCCGAAGCCTTTTTAGGGTAGGATTTCGCCTGTTGTTGCGAGGCCTTCCGTCGCCCTCGTGAGCCACCCGTGGCTCACAGTTCGAACCGGCCCGCTGAAGCACACCACGAGGTACCAGTGACCAGTAAGAACGCGACCCCCACGGCCGATTACGGCGCCAAGGACATCCAGGTTCTCGAGGGTCTCGACCCGGTCCGCAAGCGGCCCGGTATGTACATCGGTTCCACCGGTCTGGCTGGTCTGCACCACCTCATCTGGGAAGTCGTCGACAACTCCGTCGACGAGGCCATGGCCGGTTTCTGCACCCGCATCGGAGTCACGCTCACCGCCGACGGCGGTTGTCGCGTCGACGACAACGGACGCGGTATCCCGGTCGACCCGTACCCCTCCGGCCCGCACAAGGGCAAGAGCGCCGCTGAAGTGGTGCTCACCGTGTTGCACGCCGGCGGAAAGTTCGGCGGCGAGGGTTACAAGGTGTCCGGTGGACTCCACGGCGTGGGTGTGTCGGTCGTGAACGCGCTGTCGCAGCGCGTCACTCTCGAGATCGATCGCGACGGCAAGCGCTACGAGCAGGAGTTCCGCAACGGCGGCAAGCCACAAGGCAAGTTGGCCGCCACCGGCGACACACCGGCCCGCGGTCGCAAGACCGGAACCTCGGTCACCTTCTGGCCCGACGCCACCATCTTCGCGTCGGAAGGAACGGAATTCGTTGCCCGCACGGTTCTCGAGCGTTTGCAGACCATGGCGTTCCTCAACCGCGGTCTCGAGATCGTGTTCAAGGACGAACGTGCCGGCAAGGAACAAGAGGTCACGTTCCAATACAAGGGCGGCATCGTCGACTTCGTGAAGCACCTCAACCAGTCGAAGGAAGCTCTCTTCAACAAGGTCGCTCACTACGAAGACGAAGAAGAAGGCCAGATGCTCGACATCGCGGTCCAGTGGAACACCGGTTACTACGAGGGAATTCACGGGTACGCCAACGGCATCAGCACCATCGAAGGCGGCATGCACGTCGAAGGCTTCAAGACCGCTCTCACCAGCGTGGTCAACAAGTACGCGCGTTCACGCGGCTTGCTCAAGGAGAAGGACGACAACCTCCTCGGCGAAGACATTCGCGAGGGAATCACCGCGATCATCTCGGTGAAGTTGTCCGAGCCCCAGTTCGAGGGTCAGACGAAGGCCAAGTTGGGCAACGTGTCCATGCGTTCGTTCGTACAGAAGGCCACCAACGAACGGTTGGCCGAGTGGCTCGACGAGAACCCCACCGAAGCCAACAAGATCGTCAAGAAGGCGCAGGCGGCGGCACTCGCCCGTGTGGCCGCCAAGAACGCGCGTAACGCGGTGCGACGCAAGACCGCACTCAGTGGCGCGGGTATGCCCGACAAGTTGAAGGACTGCACGAGCGGCAACCCCGACGAGAGCGAGATCTTCATCGTCGAGGGCGACTCGGCCGGCGGTACCGCTCTCGATGCGCGCGACCCTCGCACTCAGGCGATCCTTCCGATTCGCGGCAAGATCCTCAACGTCGAACGCGCGCGTCTCGACAAGATGCTCAAGAACGCCGAAGTCACCGCGCTCGTCACCGCTATCGGTGGCGGAGTCGGCGACGAATTCGACGCCACCAAGGCGCGGTATCACAAGGTGATCATCCTCGCCGACGCCGACGTCGACGGCAGCCACATCCGCACGTTGTTGCTCACGTTCTTCTTCCGCCAGATGCGTCCGTTGGTGGAAGCCGGTTACGTGTACATCGCGCAACCGCCGCTGTACTCCACCGAAATCGGCAAGGAGAAGATCTACCTCAAGGACGATCTCGCGAAGTCACGCTTCCTCGAGGCCAATCCCAATCACAAGAAAGAGTTCCAGCGCCTCAAAGGTCTGGGTGAAATGGACTGGGAAGAACTCCGCTCCACCACCATGTCGGCCGAGACTCGCACGCTGTTGCAAGTGACGGTTGAAGAAGCCGCCCTCGCCGACGAAATCATGGGAGTGCTCATGGGCGACGACGTCGAAAGTCGTAAGCACTTCATTCAGACCAACGCCAAAGACGTGAGGTTCCTCGATATCTGATGGCTTCCAAGAAGACACCCCCGCCGCCGAGCGACCCCACACCCGAAGAACCCATCATCACCGTGCAACCCGTTGCGTTGCAGGACGAGATGGAGCGCTCGTTCCTCGATTACGCGATGTCGGTCATCATGGCTCGCGCACTTCCCGATGTTCGTGACGGACTCAAGCCGGTGCATCGTCGCATCATCTGGGACATGGACGAACAGGGCTTCCGTCCCGATCGTCCGTTCGTGAAGTCGGCTCGCGTTTCGGGCGACACCATGGCCAAGTACCACCCACACGGTGACAGCGCCATCTACGACGCACTCGTGCGAATGGCTCAGCCGTTCTCGTTGCGCCATCCGCTCATCGACTTCCACGGCAACTACGGATCACCCGACTTCGGTCCGGCGGCGAGCCGTTACACCGAGTGCCGGCTCCATCCGTTGGCCATGCAGTTGCTGGCCGACATCGACGAGAACACCGTCGACATGTCGACCACGTACGACGGCACTCGCGAGGAGCCCACGGTTCTGCCGGCTCGATTCCCCAACTTGTTGGTGAATGGCAGCCAAGGCATCGCGGTGGGTATGGCCACCAACATCCCGCCGCACAACCTGGGCGAAGTGATCGATGCGTGCGTGCACATGCTCTTCAACCCGGGGGCCACGCCCGACGACCTCATGCAGTTCGTCAAGGGTCCCGACTTTCCGACCGGCGGAGCAATCCTCGGTCGTTCCGGAATCATCGATGCGTATCGCACCGGTCGAGGCAGCATCAAGATGCGCGCCACAGCAGCGATCGAAGAGAACAAGCGCGGCCAGATGCAGATCGTGGTCACGCAGCTGCCGTACCAAACGAGTTGCTCAGCGATCGCGGGTCGTATTCAGGAACTGGTGGACGCAGGCGAGATCGACGGCATTGCCGACGTGAACGACGGATCCTCCGGCGGCAAGACCAACCTCACGATCTTGTTGAAGCGCGACGCCAACGCCAACGTGGTGCTCAACAATCTCTTCAAGCTCACCCAACTGCAGACCAGCTTCGGCGTGAACATGGTGGCGTTGGTCGATGGTGTGCCGCGTCAACTCACTCTGTCGGACGCGATCGATGGCTACTTGCGTCATCAGGTCGAGGTGCTGACTCGCCGCACCGAGTTCCGGCTCGACAAGGCCCAACGGCGCGCCCATCTGCTCGAAGGCCGCATCAAGGCGCTCAACGTCATCGACAAGATCATCAAGCTCATTCGTGAGAGCGAGGATGCGGGCAGCGCGAAGACGCAGTTGATGGCCAAGCCGTACGAGTTCACCGAAGTGCAGGCGATCGACATCCTCGACATGCAGTTGCGCCAGTTGACACGTCTGTCGCGGATCGACCTCGAGGCCGAGATCGCCGAACTCACACAGCGCATCGCCGACCTGCAGGCCATCCTCGCTGACGACACCAAGTTGCGTACGGTCATCAAGGACGAATTGCTGGCCATCAAGGAAGAGTTCGCCACACCGCGCGTCTGCCCGATCACTCTCGACGCTGGTGAAATGAGCCTCGAAGACTTGGTGGACGACACCGAATTGGTGATCGTGATGACCGCGGCGCAGTACGTGAAGGCCGTGGCTGCGTCGAACTTCCGCACACAGGGTCGTGGTGGCAAGGGTGTCACTGGCGCCAAGTTGAAGGCCGACGACATCGTGAAGCATGTGATCTTCACGACCGCGCACGCTTATCTGCTGTTCTTCTCGAATCGCGGCAAGGTGTATCGCCTACGCGCACACGACGTGCCCGAACGCGAGCGCGCCGCCAAAGGTGTGCCCATCGTCAACTTGCTGCCGCTGCAGGCCGGCGAGACCATCGAGGCGATCATCGACACCCGTGACTTCGCGGCTGAGCGCTACTTGTTCTTCGCGACCCGCGATGGTGTGGTGAAGAAGACCGCGTTCGACGAGTACGACAACGGTCGCCGCGACGGCCTCATTGCCATCAATCTGCGTCCCGGTGACGAACTGGTGCGTGTGATCGAGACGTCGGGCTCCGACGACATCTTCATGGTCAGCCGATCCGGAATGACGATTCGCTTCTCCGAAGACGAAGTTCGGCCGATGGGTCGAGCCACCGCTGGTGTGCGCGGCATGAAGTTACGTTCGGGCGACAAGGTGGTGAGTGTCGACGTGGCGCGTGACGACGCGGCGATTCTCATGATCACCGAGGCCGGCTATGGCAAGCGCACGCAACTCGACAAGTTCAACCAGCAGGGTCGCGGTGGCATTGGCGTGCGCGGCATCGTCATCAAAGAGAAGAAGGGGTACGTCGTATCGGCCTTCATGGTCGGTATCGACGACGAGATCGTGGCTGTCACTTCCGGTGGTGCCACCATCCGCACCGAAGTCCGCAACATCTCGTCGCAGGGCCGTACTGCGACAGGTGTGCGGGTCATGACCGTGGACGAGGGCCAGACGGTGTCGTCGGTTGCTCTCATCCTCGGCGGCGACGACGAGTGACGAGCCGGTCTCGGCAGAGCCGAGTTCGCGACAACGGTCAGGCTGGCATTCTGTGTCTCGGTGTGATCGCCATTCTCTTGATGGCCACCGACCAGATGGTTCGCCTGGGCGGCGCGGTGGTGGATGCGGCGCGGGCTCAATCGGTGGCTGACGTCGTCGCACTCGCTGCCGTGGAAAGTGGCGAGGCAGTGGCGTACCAGGTCGCGCGACACAACGACGCCGAAGTGATGTCGATCGTCGAATGGGCGGGCACCGTCGAGGTGATGGTGAACGTGGGCGGTGTTGTGGGCCGAGCGCGGGCGAGCAACATCGACCTGCCCTGATCTTCTACGCTGTCGTCGTGTCCGACTCCGGCGACCCGTTGTTCATCGTCCCGGCAGTTCAACCTGACGAAGACGTTGCCCAGCCGCCTACTTCAGCGAAGGCGAAACAACCACTGATCACGGTGGAGCGTCGCCGTCTGCAACGCACGAGCCGGATCGTTCGGCACATCGATCCGTGGAGCGTGTTCCGCGTGACTCTCGTGTTTCACGTGGTGCTCTATCTCACGCTGTTGCTCACGGGCGTGTTGTTGTGGAACGTGGCCAATGCGACCGGAACCGTCGACAACGTCGAGCGCTTCATGGAGAGCTTCGGCTGGGAGACCTTCGAGTTCAAGGGCGGCGAGATCTTCCATCAGGCATGGATCCTCGGTTTGTTCCTCGTGGTCGGCCTCACCGGATTGGCGGTCCTGGTCGCCACGACGTTCAACCTCATCTC
>CAZELU010000006.1:62795-66268 GCA_964513215.1 uncultured Bifidobacterium sp. | reverse complement strand
TCGCGCTACGGCGACCGTCTTCTCGACTGGTACGCCAAGCACCCGGGCGCGATCGTGCCCGACTACCGCATGAACGAAGTCATCGGCTTCATCAAGCAAGGCCTGCTCGACTTCAGCATCAGTCGCACCAGTTTCTCGTGGGGCATTCCGCTCCCCTGGGACTCCAAGCACATCACCTACGTGTGGTTCGACGCGTTGGCCAACTACATCACCGCGATCGGATACGGAGCCGACGACGCGGCGTTCTCGTCACGTTGGCCGGTCGACTACCACCTCATCGGCAAGGACATCATCCGATTCCACTGCGTCTACTGGCCGGCCATGCTCATGTCGGCTGGCATCGAACCTCCGCACGGATGGGCCGTGGGTGGCTGGCTGCTGGTCGGCGGCGAAAAGATGTCGAAGACCACCGGCAACGTGGTCAACCCACTCGACCTCATCGACGAGACTCGCGAAGACGGCGTCGGAGTGGATGGTTTCCGCTACTACGTGCTCGCCGACACCCCGTACGGCGCCGACGGCGACTTCACGTATGAGGGACTGATCGGCCGCTACAACTCCGATCTCGCGAACAACCTCGGCAACTTGTTGAGCCGCGTGGCCACGGTGGTCGGGAAGAAGTGCAACGGTGTCGGGCCCGCGCCACGGGCCGATAGTCCGCTCGCCGATTCGGCTCGTTCGGCTGTGGCCGAGACCATCGCGCGTTGGTCCGATGTGCAGCCGAGTCGGGCGCTCGAAGCCACGTGGCAACTCATTCGCGCGACCAACGCGTATCTCGAAGCGAACGAACCGTGGAAGGCCGAGCCGGGGTCACACGTCGACAGCGTGATGGGCGACGCCCTCGAAGCACTGCGCATCGTGGCGATCCTGGCGTCCCCGGCGATTCCGCGCACCGCACAAATCGTGTGGGAACGCATCGGACTGTCGGGATCGGTCACCGATCAACGCGTTCCGAACGATGTGGCGTGGGGTGGGTACCCCGGTGGCACGACGGTCGTCAAGGGCGATCCGCTGTTTCCCCGCAAGAGCTGAACACGCGATCATGAGTTCTCCGTCATGAACGAGATCCTGTGGACCGACACCCACTGCCATCTCGACGCGCGTTATCGGACGGATGACTCGGGAGACGATTCCGGAGATGATGCTCTCGACGCGATTCTGATCAACGCGCGCGCCGCCGGCGTGAGCCGTTTCGTGACCGTCGGCTGCGATCTGGCGTCGTCACGCGAATGCATCGACGTCGCTACGAAATACGACGACGTGTGGGCCACGGTTGGGGTGCACCCGCACGAAGCCGAAGGGGGCCTCGATGGAATTCTCGAGTTGCTCACGTCGTCGCGAGTCGTGGCGGTGGGTGAAGCCGGTCTCGACTACTACTACGACCACTCACCGCGTGAAGCGCAACGCGAAGCATTCGCCGCGCAGATCCAGATGGCGCACCAACACGATCTGCCACTGGTGATCCACACGCGCGACGCTTGGGACGACACGTTCGATGTTCTGACGGCCGAGGGTGTCCCCACTCGAACGATCTTCCACTGCTTCACCGGCGGACCCGACGAGGCGAGGCGATGTCTCGCGATCGGTGCGTTTCTGAGCTTCTCCGGCATCGTCACGTTCAAGAACGCCACCGACGTCGCCGAATCGGCGCGGTTGTGTCCGGCCGATCGACTCCTGGTGGAAACCGACAGCCCGTATCTCGCTCCGGTGCCGTACCGCGGTCGCAAGAATCAACCGGCGTACGTCGCCGACGTCGGCCGATTCGTCGCCGACTTGCGCGGAGTCGCCGTCGCTGAACTCGCGACGCAAACGTCGCTCAACGCGAGCGCCGCATTCCCGGGCATCGCCTGAATCACCAAACACATCACTTCGTCATAGCCTGATCGCGTGACCAGTCCCCTCGGCCGTGACACGATGTTCGCTCAACGTCGTCGGCTCGCCGTGGCGATCGCCGTGACCGTGGTGGCCGTCATCGCTTTCGCTGTCTCGGGGAACGACTCGGGCAACGACTCAGGGAATGACACTGGCACGATTGCGCCGTCTTCGAACACGATCAGCCCTGCTGCTGGCTCCGGTGATCAGTCAGGCAACTCCGACACCAAACCCGCTGATCCCGCTTTCCTGCCCGATGTCGATCCGTCGATCGCGCCGGAAATCATCACGGTCAACGTCCCCGCACCACCCTCGGGAACCGTTCTCAACGGAACCGCGAATTACGTCCGTTGGCCGCAGACGTTGGGACTGCGACCATGTGCCACACCCCACGCCCTCATCGGCGCTGTCATCACCGTGACCAATTTGAACAACGGTCGCCAGATCAAGTGCAACAACGTGTCGATCGAAGCGTTGCGTGACGGCAGCGTGATCATCGTGCACACCGATGTGTTCCTCGATCTGGCCGATCTCGTGGACGCTCCGATTCCGGTCGAAATCAACTTCTGAGATCAGGCTCGTGACCCACTCCCGACGCGACATCACCACTCTTCTCGAAGAACACGGCCTGGCCCCCCGCCGCGCCTTCGGTCAGAACTTCGTCGCCGATCCGAACACCGTACGGCGCATCGCGCGGCTCGCCCATGTGAGTTCGACGGATCACGTGATCGAAATCGGAGCTGGCCTCGGCTCGCTCACTCTCGCTCTGGCCGAGACCGGTGCCAAGATCACTGCGATCGAAGTCGACCACGGCGTTGCTCCAGTCCTGCGCCACGTGGTGCGCGACCTGCCCAATGTGACGGTGATCGAGGGTGATGCCCGTGAACTCGACTGGAATCGTCTAGCCCCAGATCACGGTCCCGATCACGGTCCCGATCACGAGCACGGTGCGGTTGTCGTCGCCAATCTGCCGTACAACGTCGCCACGCCACTCGTCGCCGATCTCCTCGACGACGTTCCGGGTGTACGCCGCATCGTCGTGATGGTGCAGAAGGAAGTGGCTCAACGTCTGGCGGCCCAACCAGGATCATCCGATTACGGTGCGGTCTCGGTGAAAGTCGCGTACTGGGGAACCGCCCGCATTCTCGGCGACGTTCCGCCCACCGTGTTCGTGCCCCGCCCGAAGGTGACATCGTCGATCATCGAAGTGGTGCGTCACGATCGACCCGCGGTGGACGTCGATCGTGAGGTTCTTTTCTCGTTGGTTCGCGCGGGCTTCCAACAACGGCGCAAGATGCTGCGCCGTTCGCTGGCCGACCGCGTGGAGCCCGCGATGTTCGCTGCCGCCGGCGTGTCACCCGAAGCACGACCCGAAGAACTCGACGTGTACGCGTGGGGACGCCTGACGACCGCCGTGTGCGCAGGTGCTCGAGCGTGATGGCCAGTCATTCGATCCGTCATTCGGAGATCGCTCCGGCGAAGTTGACTCTGAGCCTGCGCATCACCGGTGTGCGCGCCGATGGCTACCACCTGATCGATGCCGTCATGACGACACTCGACTTCCACGACACGCTCACGATCGATGAACTGAGCCAGAACGA
>CAZELU010000006.1:60545-62695 GCA_964513215.1 uncultured Bifidobacterium sp. | reverse complement strand
CGAGTTCCGTCGTCTACACCGGTCCGTTCAGCGACGGACTCGTGGGCAACGGTCGTGATCTCGTGTCGCGGGCGCTGGCCGCCTGCGGTCGACACGCCAGGGTCGAGGTTCGCAAAGACATCCCGCACGGAGGTGGACTCGGTGGCGGTTCGGCCGATGCCGCTGCGATCTTCCGCTGGGCCGGCGTCGACGATCTCGATCTTGCCGCCTCAATCGGCGCCGATGTGCCGTTCTGCGTTCGCGGCGGCCGCGCCATCGTGCGAGGGATCGGCGAGATCGTCGAACCATTGGCCGAAGAACCCGGACTCGTCACACTCGTGGTTCCGCCGCTCACCGTGAGCACTCCCCTCGCCTATCGCGCGTGGGACGACATGGGCGGGCCAAGGCACCCGACCAACGACCTCGAACCGGCAGCCCTGATGGTCGAACCCGAATTGGCGACGTGGAAGAAGAAGATCACCGATTCAGCAGGAGTCGAACCGACTTTGGCCGGCAGTGGAGCCACCTGGTTCTTGTTGGGAGATCACGGCCATATCGCCGACGATCTACCCGGCGCTCGCGTGCTGGTCACGCGGCACCGCTGAACGACGTGAGCCGAGCGGTACGTCGCTCGGGAAAACAGCGCTCGAGAACTACTTGCGACGCTGGTGACGCGTACGGCGAAGCATCTTCTTGTGCTTCTTCTTCCGCATGCGCTTGCGACGCTTCTTGATGAGCGAACCCATGTCGACCTCGTGTCGTTCTCGTGTTGTGCTTGTCTCGTGCTTGCTTCGGCTCGGAGCCCAAGCCAACAGACGTTCAACGTCAGGGACCCGACGCTAGCGACGGACGGGAGTGCGAGCCAACGCCATCCACCACCTGTTCGGGCTGGTCAACGAGTCGCCCGGTAGGGTGACGGCACTTTCCGGGGTCGTTCAATCGGTAGGACAGCGGATTTTGGTTCCGCGAATAGGGGTTCGATCCCTCTCCCCGGAGCCAGAGCCCGGAGCCCGTGCCCCCGTTCGACTGATCTGCGTTGCTATAACGGTTCCGTGCCGGTCTACGCCATCATCCTCGCGGCTGGCGAGGGCTCGCGAATGCGCTCCGACCGCCCCAAGCCTCTGCACCTCATCTGCGGGCGACCCATGGTCATGCACGTGATCCACTCGCTCGAACTCGTGACACCCGATCGCTCGGTCGTGGTGGTGGGCCACGGCGCCGAGCGGGTCACCAAGCGGGTCCAGGACGACGCCCCGGTGTGGGCCAACGTGTCGTTCGCCGAACAACAGGTGCAACGCGGCACGGGAGATGCCGCATCGGTCGGACTCCAGGCGCTCGACGTGTCCACCTTGGCCAACGCCTCCGACGACATCGACGACACCTCCACGGTGCTGGTTCTCACCGGCGACACACCTCTCCTGCGCAAGGAGACGATCGACGAACTGGTCACCCATCACGAGTCCAACGGCCTGGCCGCCACCGTGCTCGTTGCCTCTCTCCCCGATGCCACCGGCTACGGACGCATCATCCGCACCAAGGACGGCCGCGTCGAACGCATCGTCGAGGAGCGCGACGCGACAGCCGACGAGAGGGCGATCAAGGAATTCAACACCGGCATCTACGCCTTCCGTCGCGATCTACTCGGCCCAGCATTGCGACGAGTCACTCCCAACAACGTGCAGAAGGAGTACTACCTGACCGACGTGATCTCGGTTCTGTCCGGGATGGGCCATCGCGTCGGAGCCGTGGTGGCCGATGCCGCCGAGACCCAAGGCGTCAACGACCGCTGGCAGCTGGCCTTGGCCGAGCGCGAATTGCGTGCCCGCACCAACCGCCGCTGGCTGCTCAACGGCGTCACGATGCTCGATCCGCGACAGACCTTCGTCGACGTCGATGTCACGTTCGGTCGCGACGTCACTTTGTTCCCCGGCACCATCATTCAGGGACGCACGGTCATCGGCTCGGGATGCGAAATCGGACCCCAGACGCGCCTGGTCGACTGCGTGGTCGGCGACGGCGCCATCGTCGAGAACTCGGTCGCTCGTGATTCGGAAATCGGAGTCGGCGCGCGCGTCGGACCGTACGCCAACCTCGTGCCCGGCACGCGTGTGGCTGACGGCCAGCAGACGGGCGCGTTCTATGATTCGAGCGAGTGAGCCCCGGGAACACGT
>CAZELU010000006.1:50197-60445 GCA_964513215.1 uncultured Bifidobacterium sp. | reverse complement strand
CGGGACGACATTCACAGAGCGACGGGACGACAGTGGGAGACGGTGACTTCGTGGACAAGGTGACGACCAAGCGGATGGCCCTCTATTCGGGGCGCACCCACCTGGCTCTGGCCCACGAAGTGGCCCAACACCTCGGCATCGAACTCGGAGATCCCAACCTGGTCGAATTCGCCAACGGCGAAGTTCGTCCCCGCTTCGGTGAGAGCGTTCGCGGTTGCGACGTGTTCATCATGCAGAGTCACTTCGGTTGCGACGGCCGAAGCATCAACGACTCGATCATGGAACAACTCATCATGATCGACGCCGCGCAACGCGCCTCGGCCAAGCGCATCACCGCGGTGTGTCCGTTCTACGGATACGCACGCCAGGATCGCAAAGCCGAAGGCCGTGAACCCATCACCGCGCGACTGGTGGCCGACTTGTTCAAGGCGGCCGGCGCCAAGCGCATGGTCTCGATCGATCTTCACAGTGGTCAGATCCAGGGTTTCTTCGACGGACCGGTCGACCACCTCACGGCCATGCCCGTGATCGAGCAGTACATCCGTGAGAACGCCAAGGACCCCGTGATCGTGTCGCCCGACGCGGGTCGCATCAAAGTGGCCGAACGCATGCAGCAGCACCTGGGTGCCGACCTGGCCTTCGTCTACAAGCGTCGCCCGAAGGGCACCACCAACACCGCCCAGGCCCTCGACGTGATCGGCGACGTCGAAGGTCGTCTGTGCATCCTCACCGACGACATGATCGACACCGGCGGAACCATCGTCTCGGCGGCTCACCTGTTGCTCGACAAGGGTGCAACCGAGGTCTGGGCCATGGCCAGCCACGGCGTCTTGTCGGGTCCGGCCATCGAACGTCTCGAGAAGTCGCGCATCGACCGAGTGATCCTGACCAACACGTTGCCGCTCGCACCCGAGAAGCGGATCGGCAAGATCCAGGTGTTGTCAGTCGCTCCGATCATCGCCGACGCGTTGTCGGCCGTCTTCGACGACACGTCCGTCTCGGAGATCTTCGGCGGCGAGAACCAGGCCTGACCTGGCCGAACCGGCTCCATCGGGTCGGCTTTCCGTGGGCTCCGACGGGTAGCAACCGACCGATCCGGCCGTAGTATTCCAGGCTGTTTCTGTTCCACGGGCCGCTCGTGCGTCCCTGGCACACGTCGAATCGAGAGGTCGTCCATGTCCACCACGCTGAATCTCAAGTCGGGTCGCCCGAACGGCACGGGTGCCGCCCGTCGTCTGCGTCGTGACGAGCAGATCCCCGGCGTGCTCTACGGACAGGGAATGTCGCCGGTGTCGGTCACCGTCGATCGCCGCGACCTTCGCGTGGCACTGTCGGGCGCCGCTGGTGTCAACACCATTCTCAATCTCGCGGTCGACGGCACCACGTACCCGGCCGTCATCAAGGAACTCCAGCGTCATCCAGTACGTCGCACCGTGTCGCACGTCGACTTCCTGCGCATCAACCTCGACGAGGAACTCACCATCGCCGTCCCGGTTCGTCTCGTGGGTGAAGCCAAGGCAGTTCTCGCCGAGGGGGGTCTCGTCGATCCGTCGCAGGACACCATCGACATCGTGACCACCCCGGCCAACATGCCGTCGGAAATCACCATCGACATCTCGGGCATGCACCCCGGTCAGGTCATCCGTTTGTCGGAGGTCGCTCTTCCGGCCGGCACGCGTGCGCTCGGCGACCCCGATTCGCCCATCGTGACCGCCATCGCCGGTTCACGCGCCGAGGCTCCCGCTGCCGCCGCTCCGGCAGCCGAGGGTGCTCCGGCAGCTGAAGCGCCCAAGTCTGCGGGCTGATCCGAATGGGCCTCTTCGGCCGTTCGGACAAGGACTCGAGCGCGAAGAGCGCGACGGGCAACAGCACCTTCGATTATCTCGTCGTCGGATTGGGCAACCCGGGCAAGCAGTACGCGCGTACTCGTCACAACGTCGGCGAAGAAGTTGCGGCCCTGCTCGCCTCGCGTCACGGGGGATCGTTGAAGACGTCGCGCGATCACGCACTTGTCGATGACGTTCGTATCGGATCGAAACGAGTGGTGCTCGCATTTCCCACCACGTTCATGAACGAGAGCGGCAAAGCCGTGCGCGCCCTGAGTCGCCGTTACGGGTTCAACCGCGGTCCAATCGCCGAACGACTGATCGTGGTGCACGACGAACTCGACCTGCCGCCCGGAACGGTGCGCGTGAAGGTGGGCGGCGGACTCGGTGGGCACAACGGGCTGCGCAGCATCACCGCCGACCTCGGCACGCAGGAGTACATCCGTGTGCGCATCGGTGTGGGCAAGCCGGTCAACAAGGAGCAAGGCGCCAATCACGTGCTGAGCAAAGTTCCGGCCGCCGAACGTCAGACCCTCGACGTGAGCGTGCAGATCGCCGCCGATGCGGTCGAGCGAATCGTGGCCGATGGTGCCGCCGCTGCGATGAATGCGTTCAACGGCCAGTGAGGTCGTGTCAATGGACGTACCGATGAGCGACACGGTGAGCAGCCCGACGAACGACACGATGAACAGCGTGTCCAGCGCCGATCGCTCGGTTCCCGGCGTACTCGCCTCCCTGCCGGCGCGTCTACGTGACGATCGCGCACTCGTGTCGCTGCTCGGGTCAGCCGACGGAGTGCTGGCCGTTCCCGATGCGGCGCGGGTCATCGCCATCGCCGCCCTGGCCGAACTCTCGGGGCGACGCCCACTCGTGGTCGCGTGCCCAACCGGAACCATGGCCGGTCAATTGTTCGATGACCTCGTGTCGTTCGTGCCGGCCGATGAGGTCGCCCTTTTTCCAGCCTGGGAGACACTTCCGTTCGAACGTGTGAGCCCGAGTGTCGAAACCATGGGTCGACGACTCGAAGTGATCTGGCGACTCGGCGATCCCGATCGATCGCCGCGCATCATCGTCTCGAGCATGCGCGCACTGCTGCAGCAACTCGCTCCGCGGTCGGCGCAGGCCGAACCCGTCGTCGTGCGCAAGGGCGCGATCCTCGATCCGACCGAACTCGTTCGACGTCTCGTACACATGGGGTACCGACGCGAGGAGATCGTCGAGCATCGCGGCGAAGTGGCCCAACGAGGGGCCATCGTCGACGTGTTCCCGTCCACCGCCGATCAGCCGATTCGCATCGACTTGTGGGGTGACGAAGTCGACCGACTCACCACGTTCTCCGTGCACGATCAACGCAGCGATCGCGACCTCGCCGAGGCCATCGTCTTCCCGGCCCGCGAACTCGTCCTCGACGACGATCTGCGTGAACGGGCCAGTCGCCTCGTGGCCGCCGAACCGTGGGGGCGCGAACACTGGGAACGACTCGCCGAGGGATCTCTGTTCGACGGCATGGAGAGTTGGTTGCCCTGGCTCGTCGATCGACCCACGCTCCTCACCGATCTGCTCGACGCTCCGTCGGGTTCGTCGGGAACGTCGACGTCGTCAGCCAAGGTCGTGCTCGTCGAACCGCGGCGCCTGCGCGATCGTGCCGACGACCTATTGGCCGAAGAAGACGATCTGGCCCGCGCACTCGCCTCCACGTGGGCTCGCGACCCCGACAAGGAATTCCCACGACTCCACACCACTCCCGATCGATTGCTCGGCGAACGCCGAGGATCGTGGAATCTCATTCCGGTGGCCGATGGCCCCGACGTGCCGCTCGTCGAAGCGAGTGGCTGGGGTGCCACCGCCGGCATCGGGGACGGTTTCAGCGAACGCCTTCGTCAACTTCTCGCCAACGACTACCGCGTCGTGGTGGCCGCCGACGGCGTGGGTTCGGCCGAGCGCATGGCGAGTGTGCTCGCTGAGAACGGCGTCGACTTCTCACTGGCCACCCACTTCGACGGCACCGCGGGTCCACTCGACCTCTCCGGTCGCGGTGGTGTGATCGTGCTCGCTCCGCTGCATCGGAGTTTCACCATTCCGTCGGCCAAAGTCGCCGTGATCGCCGAAGCCGACATCACCGGTCGGCGCCGCGCACATCGGCAGCCCCGGCGTCGACCACGCTCGTCAGCGAGTGTGTTCGAAGACCTCAAGCCCGGCAACTACGTGGTGCACTACGTGCACGGTGTGGGCAAGTACGAGGGCATGGTGAAGCGCACCATCGGCGGCATCGAACGCGATTACCTGCTGCTCGCCTACAAAGGTGGCGACAAGCTCTACGTTCCGTCCGACCAGATCGACGCCGTTCGCCAGTACGTGGGCGGAGAGACTCCCACCCTCCACCGCCTCGGCGGTGCAGACTTCGCGCGTTCGAAGTCGAAGGTGCGCAGCGCCGTCCGCGAGATCGCACAAGAACTCGTGGTGCTCTACCAGAAGCGCGTGACAGCCGAGCGACCGGCCTTTCCCATCGACACTCCGTGGCAGCACGCCATGGAGGACGCGTTTCCGTACGTCGAAACTCCCGACCAGAAGAAGGCCATCAACGAGATCAAGTCCGACATGGAACGGACCTACCCGATGGACCGACTGGTGTGCGGCGACGTCGGATTCGGCAAGACCGAAGTGGCGGTGCGCGCCGCGTTCAAAGCCATCCAGGACGGACGACAGGTGGCGGTGCTCGTTCCCACCACTCTTCTCGCCTCACAGCACGGCAACACGTTTGCCGAGCGATTCGCTGGTTATCCCATCCGCGTGGAAGTGCTCTCGCGCTTCCTCACGACGGCCGAGGCCAATCGAGTGATCGCCGGCATCGAGAACGGTGAGGTCGACTGCGTGATCGGCACTCATCGACTACTGGCGAGTGGGGTGAAGTTCAAGAACCTCGGACTTCTGGTGGTGGACGAAGAACAGCGTTTCGGAGTGCAGCACAAAGAGGCGATGAAGCACCTCAAGACGAACGTCGACGTTCTCACATTGTCGGCCACGCCGATTCCGCGCACCCTCGAGATGAGTCTGGTCGGCATTCGCGATTTGAGCTTGCTTCAGACGCCGCCGGCCGATCGTCAGCCGATCCTCACGTTCGTCGGTCAGTACGACGAACGAGTGGCTGTCGAAGCCATCCGTCGCGAACTCCTTCGAGAAGGTCAGGTGTTCTGGGTGCACAACCGCGTGCAATCGATTGACGAATGCGCCAGTCGATTGCGCGAGTTGGTCCCCGAGGCTCGTATCGCCGTGGCCCACGGCCAGATGGACGAAGGAACACTCGAGCAAGTCGTCCTCGACTTCTGGGACGGCAACTATGACGTGCTCGTGTGCACCACCATCATCGAGAGCGGGATCGACATGCCCGCGGTGAACACGCTCGTGGTCGAGCGAGCCGACCTGTTGGGCCTCGGACAGATGCACCAGTTGCGCGGACGCGTCGGGCGCAGCGGCCAGCGCGCGTACGCCTACTTGTTCCACCCTCGCGACAAGTCGCTCTCGGAGGACGCGTACGAACGTCTCCGGACGATCGGTGAAGCCACCGATCTCGGTTCCGGCTTCAAGATCGCCATGCGCGACCTCGAGATTCGAGGCGCGGGCAACCTCCTCGGTGAAGCGCAAAGCGGCCACATCGCCGCGGTCGGTTACGACCTCTACTGCCAGATGGTGACCGAAGCCGTGGGTGAGATGAAGGGCGAAACAGCCACGGCGCCCTCCGAGATCAAGATCGACGTTCCGAGCAATGCGTTCCTTCCGAAGGATTACGTCGCCAAAGAAGAGTTGCGACTCGAGGCGTACCGTCGACTGGCCACGGTCACCACCGCGGCCGAGGTGGACGACATCCGCGACGAATGGATCGACCGCTACGGCCCGGTTCCCGAACCGGCCGCCATGTTGCTCGACGTCGGACGACTGCGCGCCGAATGCCATCGACTCGGCATCAAGGAGATGGTCGTATCCGTGTCCGACGCGCGCATCGCGCCACTCGTTCTCAAGGTGTCGGAGTCGATGCGTCTCAAGCGCCTGGCCAAGGACGCCATCGTCAAAGAAGCGCTCCAGCAGATCATCGTCCCGATCTCGCGACGCGACGAGCCGGTGTCATACGTCCTGCGCCTGCTGAACGAGTTGGTGCCGCCAGCCGAACAGGCCACGAACTAACTTCACACCGTGATCTCGATTCGCCGTCTCGCTCTCGCCATCGCTCCCCTGGCCGTCCTGGCACCGACTCTGTCGTCCTGCTCGTCGGTGAGCAGCGATGCGATCACGGTCAACGGCGAATCGTTGTCCCGCACCGATTTCGACGAGATCGTCGTTGGCTACGCCGCTGGCTTCCCCGGTTCAGTCCTCGAGACCGGTGCACTGAACGCGTCGATGGCTCGGGGCTTCCTCACCGACTGGGCCGCCACCCAGATCTACGCCACTCGGCTCGAGGCCGACGGGGTAGCGGTCACCGACGAACAACTCGCGGATGCCCGCGAAGGCTTGGCTCGCCAGACGGGCTTCGCCGAGGCATCCGAAGTCGCACAGAACTTCTACGTCTACGCCGCCGCGGTACGCACGGCATTCGAAGAGCAGTACGGCCTCACCGATGCCGAGATTCGCGACCTGTACGAAGCCGGACCGTCGTCGTCGAAGGTCTACTGCCTGCGCGGAATCCTCACCGCCGACGAACCCCGCATCGGTGAAGCAGCCTTGCGTCTGGCCGCCGGCGAAGACTTCGCCGCCGTCGCTGCCGAGATCTCGAGCGATCCCACCAAGGTGAACGGGGGAATCCTCCAGAATCCCCGCACCGGCGGTGCTTGCCTCGACGAGGAGACGCTTCTCGGACAAGTCGCCCCGCAGTTCGCCGAGGCGCTCGCCGGAGTCGGCATCGACGAACCCACCGCACCGTTCGAGATCCCCAACGTCGGTTGGGTGATCTTGATCCTGCGGCCCTTCGACGAGGTGGTCGACGGAATTCGTGACGTGATCGCGCAACCCGGCTTGGCCGAGCTGCGCGACGAGTTGTTGCGCACCGCCGATGTGTCGGTCGGTTCGCAGTACGGCCGCTGGGATGCGACCAAGGGCGAAGTGATCCCGTTCTGAGTGGTCGTGCGCCGAGCCAGGGTCCTCTGATCCACGTCACCGGTCTCGGGCCGGGTGGCGAAGAATTCGTCACGGACGAGACCCGACGACTGATCGCTGATCACTCGCGACGATTTCTGCGCACTCGTATCCATCCGAGCGCTCATCTCGCCGGCGACGCAGTGTCGTTCGACGACGTGTACCAGTCGGCCGACACCTTCGACGACGTGTACCGCGAGATCGCCGACCGCCTCGTGACTGCCGCCGAGGAGGCGGCATCGAACGGTGAGTCGATCGTGTACATGGTTCCCGGATCACCGTTGGTGCTCGAGCGAACCGTGCAGCGACTTCGCAGTGACTCTCGCGTGGAAGTCGTGCTCCATCCGGCCATCGGTTTTCTCGATCTGGTGTGGGCTCGCCTCGCGATCGATCCGATCGAGTCGACCGTGACTCTGGTCGACGGCCACGAGTTCGCCACCGCAGCAGCCGGAGTGAGCGGCCCCTTGCTCGTGGCTCACTGTCACGCCAATTGGGTCCTGTCCGACATCAAGTTGGCGGCCGACGAGACCGGCGGTGGCGCCAACGACGATGTCGAAGCGATCGTTCTCCATCACCTCGGTCTTCCCGACGAGCAGATCATTCGAACCACGTGGGCGAACATCGACCGCGTGATCGAAGCCGATCATCTCACGTCACTGTTCGTCCCGCAGTTGCGCGAACCGGTTGGCCAGGCCCTGGTGTCGTTCCACGAGTTGACGCGAACACTTCGACGCGAGTGCCCCTGGGACCGCGAGCAGACGCACCGTTCGTTGGTCACGTATCTGCTGGAAGAGACCTACGAAGTGGTCGACGCTCTCCTGGCTCTCGACCCCGACGATCCGTCCACCGACGACGCACTCGTGGAAGAGCTCGGTGACTTGCTGTACCAGATCGAGTTCCATGCGGCGATCGGCGAACAAGAAGGTCGCTTCACGATGGCTGACGTCGCCTCGGGTATTCGCGACAAGTTGATACGTCGTCATCCACACGTGTTCGAGCAGTCGAACGACGGTGAGGCAAACGGTTCCGAACCCAGACTCGACGAACCCAGACTCGACGAACCCAGCATCGACGAACTCACCGCGTCGTGGGAAGCCATCAAGAAGGCCGAGCGGGCTGCCAAAGCGCGAGCGAGTGGCGCTCGAGCGAACAGCACTCCGTTCACCGGAATCCCGTCGGCCACCGGATCACTTTCGTACGCCAGCGCGGTTCTGAAGAAGGCCGAACGGGCCGGGCACCCCGTGACCGTCGACTCATCGATCGATCTCGCGGGAGTGGTCGACGTGGCCGAACACCTGCTGGCCGTGGTCGCCGAGTGCCGACGCCGCGACATCGATCCCGAAGTTTCGTTACGCGCTCTCGTGAACGACCGCCGCCTCGCCGTGGAGCGCGACCTCCCCGGCGATTAGTTTGTCGTCATGTCCGAAGGCGCCACCGACATCGTCGTCGTTCGGGGTCGTGAAGTTCTCGACTCGCGCGGCAATCCCACGGTCGAGGCCGAGGTCGAACTCGCCAACGGAGCCCGCGGTCGCGCCCTCGTGCCATCAGGTGCGAGCACCGGCGAACACGAGGCGGTCGAACTGCGCGACGGTGGCCGACGGTTCAACGGCAAGGGTGTGCTCGCTGCAGTCGGATTCGTGAACGGCGAGATCGCCACCGCCCTGCGCGGTATGGATGCTCTCGAACAGCGCGAGATCGACACCGCTCTCCTCGATCTCGACGGCACGCCCAACAAATCACGGGTCGGCGCCAACGCCGTGCTCGGTGTGAGCCTGGCCACCGCTCGCGCGGCCGCCGATGCTCTCGACCTTCCCCTGTGGCGCTACGTCGGTGGGCCCAACGCACACGTTCTTCCGGTTCCGATGATGAACGTCATCAACGGCGGCGCCCACGCCGACAACACGATCGATCTCCAAGAGTTCATGATCATGCCCACCGGAGCACCGTCGTTCCGCGAAGCGTTGCGCTGGGGTACCGAGACGTACCACCACCTGAAGAAGATCCTCCACGATCGCGGCTTGTCCACTGCCGTGGGCGACGAAGGTGGATTCGCTCCGAACCTGGCTCAGAACGAGGACGCAATCCGCATCCTGATGGACGCCATCGGTGCCGCCGGCTTCGAACCAGGTACCGATATCTGCATCGCTCTCGACCCGGCCATGAGCGAGCTCTACAAGGACGGGCGCTATCACCTGAGTGGCGAGGGCAAAGTTCTCACTTCCGACGAACTCGTCGCCTACTGGACGCGCCTCGTCGCCACCTACCCCATCGTCTCGATCGAAGACGGAATGCACGAGGACGACTGGGACGGGTGGGCATCGCTGTCCAACGAACTCGGTCGCAAGGTGCAACTCGTTGGCGACGATCTGTTCGTGACCAACTCGCGACGACTCTCGATGGGTATCGAGCGCCATGTCGCCAACAGCGTGTTGGTGAAGGTCAACCAGATCGGTTCTCTCACCGAAACACTCGAGACGGTCGAACTCGCGACGCGCCACAAGTACACCAGTGTCATGAGCCATCGCAGCGGCGAGACCGAAGACTCGACCATCGCCGATCTAGCGGTGGCCACCAATTGCGGTCAGATCAAGACCGGCGCACCCGCGCGCAGTGATCGCGTGGCGAAGTACAACCAACTCCTTCGCATCGAAGAGCAGTTGGGAGAAGCTGCGGCGTTCCGTGGTCGCGCGGCTCTCGCACCACTCGGCTGACACTGTTTTCGACCGAAACATCCCGTCAGCGCTGGCGTCGAGCCTGATGAACGCACGGTGTGCCACCACCGGAACAGCGCGACCCGGCACAATGTTCGGGTGGTACGGCGCACGACGACACCCAAACGCGGGGCGAAGAAGACATCACG
This sequence comes from uncultured Bifidobacterium sp., assembly GCA_964513215.1. GTDB lineage: Bacteria > Actinomycetota > Acidimicrobiia > Acidimicrobiales > Ilumatobacteraceae > Casp-actino8. Next base: position 50,635 of record CAZELU010000006.1, on the reverse strand, counting down.
CCGAGTTGGTCGCGCGGCCGATCTGACCCGCCCCACCCCACGCTCCGAGCGTCTTGTCCCACGCACCCTCGGCCGGATCGCACTCCTGATCGGCGCTCTGGTCGTGATCGGATCGTTCGCCAATTCGTTCCTCGTCCTCCCCGTGCAGTCGTGGTTCGGGCAGCGCACCGAGATCGAAGACCGCCAGGAGGAACTCGACGTCCTGCGCGCTGCCACCGACCGGCTCCAGCAGGAAGTCGACCGCCTGAACACCCCCGGCGGGGTGGAGGACGCCGCCCGCGACGAACTCGGGTTCGTCATGGTGGGCGAAGACCGCCGGACCGTGGTCGGGACACCTCAGGCCCCGCTCGACCTCCCCCGCGGCTGGCCCTACGACGTGGTCGACCAGATCGTGACCACCCGTCAGGCCCAGGCCGTCATTCCTGAGCCGTGATCCCC
>CAZELU010000006.1:32744-50097 GCA_964513215.1 uncultured Bifidobacterium sp. | reverse complement strand
ACCAGATCGTGACCACCCGTCAGGCCCAGGCCGTCATTCCTGAGCCGTGATCCCCAACCCGTGATCCCCGCTCCGTGACACCGGGCCGTGACACCGGGCGTCACAGCGTGACCCGACCATGAAGAACCCGCGCGACCAGGAGTAAGGTCACCTCGTCGGGAGACGGTCCCGACTGATCCAACGGGGGTCTCACATGGCTGGCAGCATCCTTGGCAATCGCGTTCTCCGCAAAGAGGACCCGAAGTTCCTGACCGTCGGCGGCGAATACGTCGACGACATGAAGAACGAGCCGCTGCTCGCCAACGCTGCGCACGTCGTGTACGTGCGCTCGTCGGTCGCACATGGTCGCATCAACTCCATCGACACGAGCGACGCTGCGTCGATGCCCGGCGTGATCGGCGTGCACACCGCCGCGTCACTCGGTCTGCAGCCGGTGCCGGCCCAGTTCAACCCAATGGTCGGTCGCACGCTGCTCGCCAGCGACAAAGTGCGTTACGTCGGCGAACCGGTTGTCGCGGTCGTGGCCGAGACTCGCGAGCAGGCCGCCGACGCCGCCGAAGCCGTGTACGTCGACATCGAGCCGCTCGAAGCGTTGATCGATCTCGAGCAGGCGATGGCCAGCTCCACGCTCATCTACGAAGGCGCCGGCAGCAACGTGGTGTTCGACACCACCGTGCTCGGAATGCCCGAGAACACCGGAGACGCATTCTTCTCCGATTGCGAAGTGGTCGTGAAGGGTCGCTTCCTCAACCAGCGCGTGGCCCCGTGCCCGCTCGAAGTACGCGGTGCCGCTGCTGCCTGGGGTGCTGATGGCCGCCTCAACCAGTGGCTCTCCACTCAGCACGCCCAAGGTGCCGTTGCTCCTCTGGCGGCAGCCAACGGCGTCGAGCCCGACAAAGTTCGTGTTCGCACACCCGATGTCGGTGGTGGATTCGGTGCCAAGATCGGCACCTACGCCGAAGAACTGCTCCTCGGTGTGTTCGCCAAGCAGCACGGCCGTGGCATGCGCTGGCGCGAGACCCGTAGCGAGAGCATGGTCGCTCTCGGTCACGGCCGTGCGCAGCTGCAGTACGTCACGATCGGTGGCAAGAAGGACGGCACCGTCACCCACTACCAGTTGTGGGCCATTCAGGACTGTGGCGGTTTCGCCGACATGGGCACGATCCTCGCGCCATTCATGACGCGTCCGATGTCGAGTGGTGTGTACGCCATCCCGAACATCGAGTGCCGCACCACGTCGGTCGTCACCAATACCACCCCCACCGTTGCCTATCGCGGCGCCGGTCGTCCCGAAGCCACCGCGGCCATCGAGCGCGCGATGGATCTCTACGCCGCCGAACTCAATCTCGATCCGGCTGATGTGCGTCGCAAGAACTTGATCCCCAAGTTCCTCGAGCCGCACACCACCACCATCGGTCAGACCTACGACGTGGGCGACTACGAGACCGCTCTCGACAAGGCGCTCAAGGCCGCCGATTACAAGGCATTGCGTGCCGAGCAGGCCAAGCGTCGTCAGAGCGGTGACGTGAAGCAGCTCGGTATCGGCGTGAGCGTGTACGTCGAGATCACCGGCGGCGTCGGCAACGGCGAGTCGGCCAAGGTCGAAGTTCTCCCCGACGGTCGCGCCGTCGTGTACACCGGCACCTCGCCGCACGGCCAGGGCCACGACACAGCGTGGTCGATGCTCGTGCAGGAGCAGACGGGTATTCCGATCGACAAGATCGAACTCGTGTGGGGCGACACCGACCTCGTTCCGATCGGAACCGGCACCATGGGTTCGCGTTCGCTGCAGCAGGGTGGCAACGCCGTGTTCCAGGTGGCCGGAACTCTCGCCGAGAAGGCCAAGGCCGTCGCCGCACGTCTGCTCGAAGCCAACGAAGCCGACGTCGTACTCGACAAGGATCGTGGCGTGTTCCACGTGGCCGGAACTCCGTCGGTCACCAAGTCGTGGGCCGATCTCGCCACGGCCGAGAAGGGCAACGGCGGACTCGCGCACAACGACGTGATCGGCGTGTCGGGTGCGACCTTCCCGTTCGGTGCTCACGTCGCCGTCGTCGAAGTCGACACCGAGACCGGCCAGGTCAAGCACCTGCGTCAGGTCGCTTGTGACGATGCGGGCAAGGTTCTCAACCCGATGCTCCTCGACGGCCAGATCCACGGTGGCATCGCCCAGGGTGTCGCCCAGGCCTTGTTCGAAGAGGTCATGTACGACGCCGACGGCAACCCCACCACGTCGAACCTCGCCGACTACGGATTCCCGTCAGCGGCCGAGTTGCCGAGTGTGGAAGTCGTGCACATGGAGACCCCCACACCCATCAACGCCATTGGCGCCAAGGGCATCGGAGAGTCGGGAACCATCGGTTCCACACCGGCCGTGCAGTCAGCGGTGGTCGATGCGGTCGCTCACTTGGGTGTGCGCCACATCGAGATGCCCTGCACCGCGCAGCGCGTGTGGGCCGCCATCAACGCCGCCAAGAAGTAACTCCGTACCAGCAGTAGCTGGTGGGCGGGGTCGAACTTGTAGCGTGCAATGACATGTCGACTCCTCCCATCGTTGCCGAAGGTCTCGTTCGCCACTTCGGTTCGGGCGACAAAGTGGTCAAGGCCGTCGACGGCGTCGACCTCACGGTGAACGATGGCGAGATCTTCGGTTTCCTGGGTCCGAACGGTGCGGGCAAGAGCACGACCGTTCGCGTCCTCACCACACTTCTCAAGCCGACCGCTGGTCGCGCCACCGTGGCTGGCTACGACGTCGCCACCCAGGCCGACATGGTTCGCCGCTCCATCGGCGTGGCCCTGCAGGACGCCGCCATCGATCCGCTCATGACGGGGCGCGAACTCCTCGCACTGCAGAGCGTGCTCTACGGCTTGCCCAAGGCGCGCGCGTCGAGTCGCGGCGACGAACTTCTCGAACGCGTCGGTCTCACCGCTGCCGCCGATCGTCGAGTGGGCACGTATTCGGGCGGAATGCGTCGTCGTCTCGATCTCGCTCTGTCACTCGTTCACGAACCATCGGTCCTCTTCCTCGACGAACCGACCACTGGCCTCGACCCGATGAGCCGCCTCACGCTGTGGGAAGAGGTCCGTCGCCTCAATCGCGAGGGCACGACCGTTCTCCTCACCACTCAGTACCTCGAAGAGGCCGACCAGTTGGCCGACCGGGTGGCCATCATCGACCACGGTCACATCGTGCGCCAGGGTGTGCCACGTGATCTCAAAGCCGCGGTCGGAGCACCCACGTTGTTGATCGACGTCGCCGAAGCTCAATCGCCAGCAGCCCGCGACGTGTTGGTGCGATTCGGCGATCTGCGACCCACGTCGGAAGGAACCCTCGGAGTCGGACTACGTGAAGGCGCGTCGGCTGTCGCGGCGGTCATCCGCGCTCTCGACGACTCGAACATTCACGTGCGACACCTCGAACTCAACGAACCGAGTCTCGACGACGTGTTCGCCGAAGCAACCGGTCACCGTCTCGAAGGTGCCGAGGCTCCCAAACAATGACGCTCGCTCTCGCAACCCGTCACACCGCGTGGCTCACCTACCGCAGCGTCCTCGGGCGCCTGCGTCAGCCGGCGGCCCTCACCCCGTCGTTCGTGTTTCCTCTGTTCTTCGCCGCACTCGGTAGCGCGAGTTTCAGCCGTATCGCCGAGCGCCCCGACTTTCAGGAAATCGCGTCGTCGTTCCTCAACTACGCCGTGGCCGGTGCGGTGGCGCAAGGAGTGCTCTTCGCATCCACCTCGGCGGCGGGCGACTTGGCGACCGACATCGAACAAGGTTTCTTCGAGCGACTCCTCGCGTCACCTGTGTCGCGTACGTCCATCCTTCTCGGTCGTCTCGGGAGCGCCATGGTGGTGGCAGTCGTTCAGGTGACGGTCTTCATGATCATCTTCATGGCCTTCGGCGCGAGGATCGAAAGCGGCCCCATCGGCTTCATCGGTCTCGTCGGATCGGGAGCACTCCTGTCGCTCGCCATCGGTGGACTCATGTCGGGCATGGCCATCAAATCCGGGAGTCCCGAAGTCGTTCAGGGTTCGTTCCCCCTGGTGTTCGCGCTCATGTTCTTGTCGTCAGCCTTCTTCCCGCGCCGCTACATGACCGGGTGGTACCGCACCGTCGCCGACTGGAATCCGCTCTCGCACATCGTGGAAGGAATGCAGGGTTTCATGAATCAGCCCCTGGCCGCCGACATGTTCTGGCGAGCCTGGCTGATCCCGCTCGGTCTTGCTGTCGTGAGTATCGCGTTCGGTCTGCGTTCACTGTCGAAGCGACTGGCGGCGCTGTGACCGCGACGTTGCACGAACCCAGCACCTCGGCGGTGATCGCCGCGACCGTCCGGCGAACCATGCTTCGCGTCCGTCGCATGCCGGCGGCTTTCGTTCCATCGATGGTCATGCCGGTCTTCCAACTGATCGCATTCTCGGGAGCCTTCGGAGCGGCCGTGAAGTTCGCGGGAATCGCGAACGCGATGGACTGGTACGTACCCCTCAACGCGGTTCAAGGAGCCAGTTTCGGGGCGATGGGTGTGAGCTTCGGACTCATCAACGACATGCAGACCGGATTCTTCGACCGTCTACTCATGGCTCCAACCAAGCGGTGGTCGCTCGTGGTGGGGCCGATGGCCGGTGCACTCGTGCGCGCCGCTCTTCCCATCGTGTTGGTGTTCGTCGTCGGATTCGTCGGTGGCATGAACGTTCCCGGCGGACCGCTGGCCTTCGTCACTATCGTGATCGCAGCCATCGGTATCGCCTTGGTGGCGGCGGCCTTCGCCCTTGGCCTCACGTTCCGGATGCGCAACATGGGTGCGGCCACGCTCACCCAATTCGCCGTCTTCTTCACGATCTTCTTGTCGACGTCGCAAGTTCCGCTGGCCGCGATGAGCGGCTGGCTGCACGCTGTCGCGCGTGTGAACCCGATGACCAACGTGTTGCGTCTCGCTCGTCAGGGGTTGCTCGGCGACGTCACCTGGTCGGGCACATGGGGAGGGTTGGTCGCGTTGGGCGGGATGCTCGTCGCGTCGACCTGGTTCGCCCTGTCGGGCCTCAAGTCGCTCGAGAAGTGACTGTCGCGCCGGGCGGTAGTTCGCTCAGTAACGCGTCGGATACCCAGCACTTCGTGAGATGCAGCGTCGACTTGATGCGCACCACGCGCTTGGGTTCGGTGACCGCACGTCCGCACATCGACAACGCGGCTTTGAAACACGCGTCGTCATCGGCGAGCACCATGGGCATTCGACTCCGCCGTACACCCGACGGCCCCGCGGTGAAGCAGTTGACGTAGGTCTTCTGCCAATCGATCTTTTCGGCCAATCGCACCGGAATGAAATCGGCCAGTCCGATACCGAGCAGGTTGCCGGCCGACACATCGGTGATGTCGAGGAGAACGATCGTGGCGATTCTCGGCTTCTCGGGATCGGCCAGACCGTGCACCCAGAAGCGCCCGGTCACGTTCGGGTCCATTCCGGTTCCGGAGATGTCCTTGCCCGCGCGCTCGACGATGAGAACGTCGATCTCGTCGAACGGCAACGGTGGCACGAGAGTGCGGGCCAGCTCGGCCAACTCGGTTTCGAGCGGGCCTCCTACATCGGTCGCCGTGAGGCCGGCGATGCGCACCACGTCACCCGAGGCCGACTCGACCGATGCCACTCCGCCCAACAACCGACCGGTGGCGCGCAACGCAGTGATTCCGGCATAGAGGCGCTCACGCATCTCTTCGGGTCCACACGAGTGGATTTGTGCGGCACCGGGTTGCTTGCCGAAACCGACCACCGCCATCTTCGTGCAGCCGCTCTCGATCGGACCCTTGAAGCACGTGTGCGGCTTCATGCGGTTGACCGGAAGAATGCGATCGGCGGCGGCCGCATTCTCGTCGAGATAGATCGGCATCCCACCCGCCGTGCGCGCAACTTCGACGGTCTTCATCGTCGCGCGAATCTCCGCACCGACACTTTCCTCCGTCATTCCGAGTGAGTGCAGCATCGCGATCTGACCGTCAGCGGTGGCGCCTCCGTGACTACCCATCGCGGGAACGACGAACGGCTCGGCGCCCAGAGCACGTAGGCCGGACACCGCACCACGCAACATCTCGACGCGTTGCGAGAGTCCTCGACTACCACCACCGACCGCGACGCTCATTCCCTTCGTCACATCGGCGGCCAGTCGACTCACCACCGCCTCGTGCACGGCCTTCTCCACATCGGCGACGGGATCAGGACTCGGAACCGTGAGACGCACTTCGTGCATGGTCGGCACCGAGAGCAGCGGATCGAAGGGAAGTTCGACGCCCGCACTCAGTTGCTGCCACGACGAGCCCGATCCGGCCATGCCACATCGTGCCAGATGGCCTACGCTCCGCGCGTGCGCATCGTGTCGCTGCTCCCGTCCACTACCGAGATCGTGTTCGAACTCGGACTGGCCGACGACCTCCTCGGCGTCACGTTCGAATGCAACTTTCCGCCCGAGGCCCGCGTGGGTCGCGAGATCGTGGTGGGTGGCATGGACACCAAGCACCTCACGCCACTTCAGATCGACGACCTGGTTCGCGAGCGCCTGGCCCGAGGCGACGAGTTGTACCACCTCGACGAAGAAGCGCTGTCGCGTTGCGATCCCGATCTCATCTTGAGTCAAGACCTGTGCCGCGTGTGCGCGGTTCCGAGCGGCGACGTCGACGAAGCAGTCGCCCGCCTGAATTGCCGAGCGCAGGTTCTGCAGATCGATCCACAGACCCTCGACGAAGTGATCGCATCGGTGGTCACCGTGGCCGACGCGGCCGGAGTGCCCGACCGCGGCCGCGACCTCGTGGCTGCCCTCGACCAACGCCTCACCCGCCTCGCCGCCCAGGTGGCCGGACGTCGTCGGCCCCGAGTGTTCGTCCTGGAATGGATCGACCCGGCCTTCCTGGGTGGCCATTGGGTCCCCGATGTGGTGGAGGCGGCCGGAGCCGAGCCAGTTCTCACTCGACCCGGCCAGAAGTCGGTTCCGGTCTCGTGGGACGACATCACGGCGGCCGCACCCGAGCACGTGGTGGTCTCCCCCTGCGGATACGACCTGGAGGGTGCTGCCGCGCAGGCCCGGACCGTGCTCGACCGCCTTGCCCCCGAGGTGGCCGTGTGGGCGATCGACGCCGATGCGGTCATGGTCCGACCCGGACCCCGACTGGTCGACGGGGCCGAGGCTCTGGCGGCGGCGTTCCACGAGATCGCCCCACTGCCCGAACGGATCATCCGCCGGATTCGCTGACCGGCCCGTCCGTTGTGCCGCACCCCAGGCCATGGGGCAGACTGGGGGTCCGCCCGCCACGGACATCGCGGTGGGCTGCCAAAGGGGGTAACCGTGCAAATCCGTGTCACCGTGAATGGCGTCGAGCACGTTTCAGACGTCGAGCCCAGAACTCTTCTCGTGCAGTACGTGCGCGAGGCACTCGGTCTCACCGGAACCAACATCGGGTGCGACACGTCGTCGTGTGGAGCATGCAGCCTGCACGTCGATGGTGAAGCGGTGAAGAGTTGCACCCTTCTCGCCGTTCAGGCCGATGGCGCGAACGTGACCACCATCGAGGGTCTCGCCGGCAAGGACGGCTCACTGCACCCGATGCAGAAGGCGTTCATGGAGAACCACGGCTTGCAGTGTGGTTATTGCACACCCGGCATGGTCATGGCGGCCACGTCGCTCCTCAAGGAAATCCCCAACCCCACCGAAGAAGACGTGCGCATCGGCCTCGAGGGCAACCTCTGCCGCTGCACCGGCTACCACAACATCGTGAAGGCCGTTCTGGCCTGCGCAGGGAAGTGAGTCGACCATGATTCCCGCAGCTTTCGATTACGTCCGCGCCGGATCCGCCGCCGAGGCCATCTCGCTCATCGGTCAGCACGGATCCGATGCCAAGTTCCTCGCTGGCGGCCACAGCCTCCTGCCGCTCATGAAGTTGCGCCTCGCGCAGCCGTCGGTTCTGGTCGACATCGGTCGCGTGAAGGACCTGTCGTACATCAAGGACGCCGGCGATCACATCGCGATCGGTGCGCTCACACGCCACATGGATGTCGAGAAGTCGTCGGTGCTCGCTCAGCATGCTCCGCTGTTGGCTCATGCGGCCGGGCATGTCGGTGACCCGCAGGTTCGTCACCGCGGCACCATCGGCGGTTCGATCGCCCACGCCGATCCGGCGTCCGATCTCCCCGCCACCACCCTCGCCCTCGGCGCGACGTACGTCGTGCAGGGCCCCAAGGGAACCCGTGAGATCAAGGCCAGCGACTTCTACCTCGGATTCCTCGAGTCGGCACTCGCCGCTGACGAGATGCTCACCGAGATCCGCGTACCGAAGATGAACGGCGCCGGCTGGAGTTTCCAGAAGTTCAATCGTCGCGCTCAGGACTGGGCCATCGTCGGCGTCGCCGCCTGGCGTCGCAACGGAGACTCGGGAGTCGCTCTCGTGAACATGGGCCAGACACCCGTGCTCGCGTCGAGCGTGAGCGGTGCGCTCAAGAGCGGAGCATCGATCGCCGATGCCGCCGAACTCGCTGTGGCCGAAGCGTCACCGAGCGCCGACAACAACGCGAGCGTCGAGTACCGCACACACCTGGCCAAGGTGCTCGTGCGGCGCGCACTCGAACAAGCCAGCGCCTGACCCGGCACCGCGCTTCTCACCGTTAGCCTCGCCACTCGTGCGAGGTTGGCCCCTGCTCCGCAACGTCCTCTTGGTGGCGTATGTTGGCGCGTTCATCTGGTCGTTCAATCACAACGGCCTACCCATCGCGCGCATGGCCGTACTGGGTTGGGTCGCGGTGGCCTTCGTGATCGGCAACATGGGCAGGTCGTGGGGTTCGCAGACGCGCATGGTTCGCGACCTGGCGCTGTACGGCGCGATGTGGATCTCGTACGACTACAGCCGCGGCATCGCCGACACCCTCGGCTTTCCGCTCCAGGTTCAGACCCCGTACAACCTCGACCGCGTCCTGTTCTTCGGCAACGATCCAATTCGCTGGATGCAAGATCAGTTCCTGCGCTCCGACGTGCGCTGGTACGACGTGCTGTTCTCCATCGTCTACTTCACTCATTTCTTCCTGCCGGTCGCGGCTTCGGTCTACCTCTGGATCCGTTGGCGCGACGAATGGCTCCGATTCATCCGGCGTTTCGCCACGGTGCTGTTCGTGGGTGTCGCCACGTTCGTGATTCTTCCCACCGCTCCCCCGTGGATGGCCGCGAGCGAGAAGTACCCGTACCAGATCACCGAGCCGTACTCGCGCACGACCGGACGTGGCTGGACCGAACTCGGACTCGAAACGGTGACGAACGTCCTCATTCGCGGCCGACAGTGGGCCAACCCCACCGCCGCCTTCCCGTCCCTGCACGCGGCGTTCGCGTTGTTCGTGGTGATGTTCTTCTGGAATCGCATGCCCCGACCGTGGATGCGCTACGCGGCCTCGACGTTCCCGGTTCTGATGGCGTTGAGCCTCGTCTACTTCGCCGAGCATTACGTGGTCGATGTTCTGGCCGGCTGGCTCCTCGTGGTCGGATCGTTCTGGTTCTGGGGACGCTGGGAGCGCCGTCGAATGCCCGCAGTCGAACAGGAGCCCGTACTAATCTGACCGACGAGAGGTGACCCTGTGAGCAGCGTGGGCGACGAAGGCGAATTCGACCCACGACACCTCGACGCGATCGCCGACGCCGATCCCTACCCGTATTGGTACGAGGACGCCGACGAACCCGAAACGAATCCCATGCTCGTGCGCACCGAGACGTGCGACTTGTGCATCGTGGGTGGCGGTTACACCGGACTCTGGACGGCGATCATCGCCAAGGAACGTGATCCGTCTCGTGACGTGGTGCTGATCGAGGGCCACGAGATCGGGTCGGCGGCCAGCGGGCGCAATGGCGGCTTCATGGATGCATCGCTGACTCACGGTGTCGCGAACGGCCAGGAACGCTTCCCCGACGAGTTGCCACTTCTCGAAGAACTCGGCCTCGACAACCTCAATCAGATCGAAGCCGCCATCAAGCGCTACGGCATCGACTGCGACTACGAGCGCACTGGCGTGATCGACGTGGCCTACGACTCGCACGCACCGAGTTATCTCGACGAGCTGCGCGACGACTTCCAGCAACTCCGATCGTTGGGCCAGAAGGTGTCGTGGCTCGATCGCGATCAGATGCGCGCTCAAGTCGACTCGCCCACCTACACCGGCGGGCTGTGGCATCACGACCGCGCCGCCATCGTCGATCCGGCTCGACTCGCCTGGGGACTGAAAGCGGCCGCCGAATCACTCGGCGTACGGATCTACGAAGACACCAAGGCCACCAGCATCGAGCGCGACGGTGTGGGCATTTTGGTGCAAACACCTCTCGGCCGCGTTCGCGCCGGCAAGGTCGCTCTGGCCACCAACGCGTTCAAGCCGCTGCTGCGTCGACTCCGTCACTACATCGTGCCCGTGTACGACTACTGCATGGTGACCGAGCCACTCACCGACGAACAACTGAGCCGCATCGGTTGGAAGAACCGCCAGGGACTCTCCGACATCCCGAACCAGTTCCACTACTACCGGCTCACCCAGGACAACCGCATCCTGTGGGGTGGATACGACGCGGTGTACTTCTTCCGCGGCAAGGTGAGCGTCGAACAAGAAAGTCGGCCCGAGTCGTGGGCGCGACTCAGTACTCACTTCTTCCGAACGTTCCCGCAACTCGACGACGTTCGCTTCTCGCACGCGTGGGGAGGTGCGATCGACACCTGCTCCCGGTTCTGCGTGTTCTGGGGCCGTGCCCTCGGCGGCCGCGCCGCGTACGCGCTCGGTTACACCGGCCTCGGCACGGCATCGTCGCGATTCGGCGGTGAAGTGATGCTCGATCTCCTCGACGGAAAGCGTTCGGTGGCCACGCAGACCGACTTCGTGAAGGAGAAGCCGGTCCCGTTCCCACCTGAGCCGTTCAAGTTCCTCGGCATCCAAGCCACGCGCTGGAGCCTCGATCACGAAGACAAGACCGGAAAGCGCAACATGTGGTTGCGCACTCTCGATCGCCTCGGGCTCGGCTTCGACACCTGACGTCAGCATCTGACGTCGACATGTGACGTCAACGAGCCGGGAGCATTGCCCGCAGTGCCGGCACGACTTTCGCGCTCACGATCGCCTCGAGATCGGCGGCCGTCATATGAACACCGTCGCCGCGGAGACTTCCCGGCTCGTCACCTTCGGCGTCCAGAACGAACGACGCCCAATCGACGAGGGAGATCTCGGGCCACGTTTCGGTATACGCCACCATGGCGGCGTTCCACGCATCCACTCGATCGTCGGCCGAGAAGGGTGCGCCGCCCAACGCCCCGCCGAACACTCGCGGGCTCGTCAAGAACGCGAACCTGGTACCACTCTCACGGCCCGACTCGAGTAGACGGCTCAAGGCTTCGCGCTGACGTTGGTCGTATTCGGGATCACCCAGCGCGTACCACTCACCATCCTTGTCGTACTGCTGCTCGGCTTGCTGCGGGACCGAATAGATCATCAACACGAGTGACGGGTCGAAGTCAGGGATGATCGTCGCCCATTCGCGGTCGGCGCGTGGGCAGGTGCTCAGATCGAACGTGACATCACCCCACCAGCGCACGCGTTCGACGGCGGCGAGGGGACAATTGCGCCCGCCCGCCCACAACACGTTCAACTCGTCTCCGGCCACGGCGTCGAGTGCCTCGGCCAGACCGAACGACGTGCTGTCACCGATCACCAGAACTCGGCTGCGGCCATCGGGCGCATCACTGATCGCGTCGACCAGAGTCGCCTCGAGGGTTGTGGCCACGGCGTCGACCGATTCGACTGGAAGAACGGTGACGTTCTCCGAGCGCGCTCCCCACTCGGCGAGTTCTCCTCCGAGCGCATCGGTCGGATCGAGATCGATGACGATCACCCGTCGTTGACCCACAGCGTTGGCGACGGTCGCCACGTAGTCCGCGGCCACGGTGAACCGTCGATCACGCCACCACGGCCGTTCGAGCAGATCGTGCGCACTCGGATCACCCACCAGCCGCGCGAGCAGTGCCCGCTCGGTTCGACCGACGGTCAACACCGTGGCGGCCACCGGTGCGTCGATCGAGGCGTCGGCGAGTGTCTCGGCTACGGATCCGCATCCGTTCGCGCGCTCCAGACCGGCCCGAAGCGGACAACCAATCGGATCGGGACGAACGAAATCCAGACGCGTTCCGTCCGGCAGCGACTCGGGAAGTGAGACGTCGTCCCCGCCCACGATTGCCACGCGAACCGTCGGAACCGTTGCGACGACTTCCGTCGTACCGAACGACACGACCTCATCGGGTGCCTCGAGACCGGCCAATACCGGCACGGTGAAGTGCGGAACGGCCAGGATCGTGACCACGACTGCGGCCACCGCGCCGCCCGCGGCTGTCGCAGCCCGACGGAATCCGACCAGCACGCGTCGACGACGCACGGGATTCTCGATCAAGAAGTACGACACAAGGGTGATCGACACCGTGACAACCACGCGAACGAGGACGAGTCCGAATCCATCGAGGCCGACCCGTTGCTCGTCGAGAACGACGATCACCGGCCAGTGAAAGACGTACAACCCGTAACTCACGCGACCGATGGACACCAGCGGCCGACGGCTCATCAGCCAATTGACCGGACCCGGAACCAGCGATCCGATGATGACCGCGACCGATACGAGCGAGAACGCCGCCAGCCCACCCGAGTACACGATGCCGTCATCGATCGACACCGTGGCCACGGCGACACCGAGCACGACCACACCAGCGGCGGCAATGACGGCGAATGCGTTCGCCACGCGCGCACTGATCGCGCGACCGATCGGCAGCAGGGTCGCGAGAACGGCTCCGGCCAATAGCTCGGCGGCTCGAACGTGAGTGCCGTAGTAGATCAGATTTCGCGAGTCGGCCAGCAAACCGGCCACGACGCTCATCGCCATGAGCCCGGCGAGAACGAGGCCGACCGAGCGTCGCGCTCGAATCAGCAGACCAGCCATCAGCAAGGGGAAGACGACGTAGAACTGTTCCTCGATCGCCAGCGACCAGAAGTGCTGCACGGGTGAAGCACCGTTGCTGAAGAGATCGGCATACGTCTGCGAACTGGAGGCGAATCGCCAGTTCGCCACATACCCGAGGGCCGCCCCGAGATCACCTCGTAAACGAGGTGATCGAAGCGATTCGATGGCCAAGGCCGTGCCCGCGACGACCGCAATGCCGAGCAGCGCGGCTGGCATGAGGCGCCGGAACCGGCGCGACCAGAAGTCGAGCAACGAGAATCGCCCGGTCGAGTCGAATTCGTCGAGGATCAACTGAGTGATGAGGTAACCCGACAGCGTGAAGAACAGCGAGACCGGCAGGAAACCGCCGGCGAAGCCCGCGACTTCCAAGTGGAAGGCCATGACCAACAGCACTGACAGCGCGCGGATGCCGTCGAGGGCGGGAACGTACGCCAGACCTCGAGACTCCCCCACCTCGAAGAGATTACTTGTGGGCTCGGGGGCCACGTAGGGTGAGACGGTTCACATGAGCACGCAAGCCACGACCTCCAACCCCTCACTCGTTCCGACGATTGCCGTCGGTATCGGTGCTGGCCTTCTGTCGGGGCTCTTCGGCGTCGGCGGCGGCATCCTCGTCGTCCCGGCCCTGGTGATGGTTCTCGGATTCGACCAGCGACGCGCAAGCGGAACATCACTCGGTGCCGTACTTCCCATCTCGATTGCCAGCCTCATCACGCACTGGTCACAGGACAATGTCGACTGGAGCGTCGCGTTGTGGTTGTCGATCGGCGCGATCGGCGGCGCCATCTACGGAACGAAACTCATTCATGTTCTTCCGCGCAAGACGCTCGGCTACATGTTCGCGGCCGTCCTCGTGGTCACCGCCGTTCGGCTGTACATCCCCACCGAAGCCAGCGGGCGCGACGCCATCACGTTCCTCACCGCCGTGGCCATGATCGCCGTCGGCTTCGCCACCGGCGTGTTGGCCGGACTGCTCGGAATCGGCGGAGGCGTCGTGATGGTGCCGGCCATGATCGTTCTGTTCTCCGAGATCCCGGTGATCGCCAAAGGCACATCGGCCGCCGTCATCATTCCCACGTCGATCATGGGGACGATTCGCAACCGCAAGTCGAAGAACATAGACATGAGAGTGGCCGCGATCGTGGGCGTGGCGGGCATCCCCACCGCCATCGTCGGTGGCATCGTCGCCGACGTGATGGACGACACCGTCTCCAATGCCCTGTTCGCCACTCTCGTTCTGATCGTGGCGGCCCGAATGATCAACGACGTTCGCAAGTCGTGACCGTGGCCATGAGGGCCACGGTCGTCGTACGTACCTAGAGGCTCGGGATCAGCGACGCCAACTGGCGGAACTCGTCCATCGTCACCTTGGTCGGGTCGGATGACAACACCTGCACGCACACATGATCGGCACCGCCATCGAGGTGAGCCTTGATGCGCGTCTGGATGTCGTCGAGTGATCCCCACGCCACGATGGCATCGACCAGTGCATCGGTGGGACCCGCGATGTCCTCGTCGGTCCAGCCGAGACGCTTCAAGTTGTTCGTGTAGTTGGGAAGTCCGAGATAGGTCTTCATGAATCCGCGGGCGATGGCGCGGGCCTCGCTCGCATCGCGCGAGAACACGACCGCTAGTTCGGGTGCCAACAAGGCATCCGGGCCCATGGCGGCGCGGGCGATGGGCGTGTGCTCCACCGGGACGAAGTAAGGGTGAGCGCCCATCGTGCGCTCAGCAGCCAACTTGAGCATCTTGGGTCCGAGTGCGGCGAGCGCCCGAGCCGGTGGCGCTGACGGCTGGGCCGCGAAGTAGAGGCCGCGGTCCATCGCATCGAGGTACTTCACCATCGTGGAGTAGGGCTTGTCGTAATTGCCGCCGTGAAAACCTTCGACCGCGGGCTGATGGCTCACACCGATACCGAGCAGGAACCGATCGGGAAATGCTTCGGTGATCGTCTTCCAACCGGCCTGCATGGTCATCGGCGAACGAGCGTGCAGACTCGCGATTCCCGTCGCGAGGATCAGTTTCTCGGTGGCCGACAACAGCAGAGCGGTCGATGCGAATGGTTCACGACCCACGGCTTCGGGAACCCAGACCGTCGGAAAGCCCAACTCTTCGATCTGGGCCGCGAACTTCTGCGCTTCGCGCATGGGCTGAACGTCGAGCTGGAACGTCCAGAGTCCGAGTTTTCCGAGGGCTGCTTTCGTGAGGGCCATGCGGTGAAACTAGGCGACTTTCCGATCGCCGCCACGATCGGGACTACCTTCGACGCATGGCCGAATCCCCTCATCACGCGATCGCCACCACGCTCCTCGACGGCATGGTGCAGGCAGCCTCACCCGTCATCTCCCCCGATGGCCGGTTCGTCGCGTTCGTGACCAGCCGCGTCGATCTCGAGAAGAACACGTACAAGTCACAAGTGTGGCTGGCTTCCTCCACGGACGAGTTCGCCCCATATCCACTCACGTCCGGAGATCCAGGTGAATCGCAGCCCTCGTGGTCTCCCGACTCGCGTCAGCTGGCATTCGTGTCGGGCCGCGAAGGTGCGCAAGGTGCCAAGAAGGGCGAACGCACACTGCACGTGATCCCGGTCGCGTCACCCGGCGAGACACGAACGATCGCGGTGCGCAAGGACGGTCTCGATTCGCCGCGCTGGTCGCCCGACGGTCGCTTCATCGCGTTCACGTCGCGCGTTCCCGACGAGCGGTACTCGGCTGAGGACGAATCGTGGCAGTCACCACGACGAATCACGTCGTTCTTCACACGGCTCGACGGCGAGAACTTCGTGTTCGATCGGCCGAATCACGTGTGGGTCGTCGCGGCCGACGGTACCGGAGTTCCGCGCGATCTGACCCCGGGCGATCACGACCACGGATCCTTCTGCTGGACGGCCGACTCGCGGGCACTCGTGGTGGCAGCGGCCCGACACGCCGAGTGGGATCTCGATCTGGCCACCGACCTACACCTTGTTCCACTCGATGGGACGATCACTCCACTCACCGATCGCACCGGCGTGTACAAGTCTCCCAGCACGAGCCCCGACGGCAAGCGAATCGCTTTCCTCGGTTACGACGACTCGAGCATCTACCCGCAGAACGTTCGGGTTGGAGTGCTCGATCTGGCCACCACGACACACACATGGGTGTCGGCCGGCTTCGACCGCACCTTCGAGACGACCGTCGGCAACGTCGCGCCGGTCTGGATCGACGACGTGACGATTCTGGCCACCGCCGAAGATCGCGGTCAATGCCACCTCATGCGCATCGACGCGAGTGGAACCACGACGCCCACCGCAGTCACCACCGGATCCCGCTGCGTGAAGACCTTCGATCATCGTGCGGGCATCACGGCCGCCGCGGTATCGAGTCCCACCCGACCGACCGAGATCCACCTGTGGCGAAACGGAAACGAATCGGTTCTCACGAACGTCTCGGCCGAGATCGTGGCGCGCGTGAAGCCGGTCGACTGGGAACGGTTCGCGGTTCCGGTGAAGAGCCAGACCCGTGACATCGGAACGACCATCGACCCGGTGATCGACGCCTGGATCATGCGCCCGCGGAACTTCGACGCGAACAAGAAGTACCCGGTGATCCTCAACGTCCACGGTGGTCCGCACACGCAGTACGGCGAGACCTACTTCGACGAGTTCCAGGCTCAGGCCGCGGCCGGTTTCGTCGTGGTGGCGTGCAATCCACGCGGATCGTCGGGTCGCGAAGAAGCCTGGGGTCAGGCGATCATGGGTCCCAAGCATCCGAAGCGACCCGGCACCGGCTGGGGTGGAGTCGATCTGGAGGACGTTCTGAACGTTCTCGACACCGCACTTGATCGTTACCCGTTCTGCGACCGCGGTCGAGTGGGTATGCAAGGCGGCAGTTACGGCGGATACATGGCGACGCTGCTGGCCGCTCGCCATGCCGGACGACTGCGCACGGTCTGCACCGAGCGGTCGGTCAACAACCTGCTCACCGAAGAGTGGTCGAGTGACATCGGCACCATGTTCCGCGTCGAACACGGCCCCGATCCGGTGAGCGACCCCGACGAATACACCCGGATGTCGCCGAGCACACTCGCGCGCGACATCGACGTCCCCGTCCTCATCGTGCACAGCGAAAACGACTTGCGGTGTCCGATCAGTCAGGCCGAAGAGCTCTTCGTGACGCTGCGATTGATGAAGAAAGAAGTGGTCTTCTACCGATTCCCGGCCGAGACACACGAACTGTCACGCAGCGGATCTCCTGTGCATCGCCGTCAGCGGTTCGAAATCATTCTCGACTGGTTCACCGAGAAACTCGCCTAATCGTTGCGGAGCCAGTGATCGATCAGCTTGCGAGCGATCGAGATGCCAGGAGGAATCGGCG
>CAZELU010000006.1:30481-32644 GCA_964513215.1 uncultured Bifidobacterium sp. | reverse complement strand
CGGAGCCAGTGATCGATCAGCTTGCGAGCGATCGAGATGCCAGGAGGAATCGGCGGCAGGTCGTCCTTGCGATACCAATTGGCGTCCATGATCTCGTTCGGATCGCACACGATGTCACCGCGCACCCATTCGGCTCGGAAACCGAGCATGAGACTGTGCGGGAACGGCCACGGTTGACTGCCGAGATACCGGACGTTGCCCACCTCGACGCCGACCTCTTCGCGTACTTCGCGCACGACCGCACCTTCGAGAGTCTCCCCCGGTTCGACGAATCCGGCCAGACACGAATACATCGGCGCACGGAACTGAACACCGCGCGCGAGCAGTGCCTCCTGGTCGGGTCCGGGCTCACCACGCGTCACGAGCGTGATCATCGCCGGCGCCAGTCGCGGAAAGGCCACCAACCCGCACGCCGGACACTTCATGGCCCGCTCGTTACGCGCAAGTTCGGTCTCGGTGCCGCACCGACCGCAGAAGCGATGCGTTCGGGCCCAGTCGACGAGTTGCACCGCCCGCCCGGCCACGAGCCATTCGTCCTCCGAGGCGCGACCGAAGTAACTGAACAGGTCGAGGGCCGCACCCTCCGACGGATCGTCGCCACGCGGAACGTCGACACCCCACCATGCGTGACCGTCGAGCACTCCGAGGAAGTGCACCGACCAATCGTCGTGAGCACGTCGATCGTCGACCCAGACTCGTGACTCGACCACGTGCACGTACCGATGTCCGCCAACCGAGTCGGGTGGCGTCATTCCCGGTTCGAATCGGGTGAGCCGGCTGATCACCCCCGGTGCGTAGGGGTGGTCTGAGGGGCGGCTTCCGGACTGGGTCACGTCACGAGTGTGACCGTAGGATGCCCCTCATGTCGAACTCTTCATCTTCTGGTCGCTCCGTCGTGATCGTCGAGGCCGTCCGCACACCGGTCGGCCGCAAGAACGGCGGTCTCTCCACCCTGCATCCCGCCGAGATCCTCGGACTCGTTCAGAAAGAAGTCGTCCGTCGCACCGGCATCGACCCGGCCGCCATCGAACAGGTGGTCGGCGGAAACGTGAGCCAGGTCGGTGCCCAGAGCTTCAACATCACCCGCACCGCCTGGCTCTCGGCCGGACTACCTCTCACCACTGCGTGCACCACTGTCGACACGCAGTGTGGTTCGAGCCAGCAGGCGACCGGGTTGGCCGCGTCACTCGTGGCATCGGGTGTCGTCGACGTGGCGATGGCCTGTGGCGTCGAATCGATGAGCCGTGTTCCGATCGGATCGAACTCGGCCAAGTCGCTCGGCCTCGGCGTTCCGGTTCCGAAGAGCTACTTCGAGTTGTACGAGTTCACCTCACAGTTCGAAGGCGCCGAGCGCATCGCCGACAAGTGGAACATCACACGCGCCGACACCGATGCGTTCGGTCTCGCGTCGCAGCAGCGCGCCGCGCGGGCGTGGGCCGAGGGTCGCTTCGACGGCCAGTACATCGAAGTCGAGGCACCCGACCTCGACGCGGAAGGCAACCCGACCGGCACCACACATCGCGTCACTCGCGATGAAGGCATCCGTGAGTCGACCCTCGAGAAGTTGGCCACGCTCAAGCCGGTCGCTCGCGAGAACGGCGTGCACACTGCCGGCAACTCGTCGCAGATCTCCGACGGTGCCGCCGCACTCCTCATGATGACCGAGGAGAAGGCCAAGGAACTCGGCCTCAAGCCGCGCGCCCGCGTGGTCGACTCGTGCCTCGTCGGCGTCGACCCGATCCTGATGCTCACCGGTCCGATCGACGCCACCCAGCGTCTCCTCGAGCGCAACAACCTCACGATCGACCAGATCGACACGTTCGAGATCAACGAAGCGTTCGCGTCGGTGGTTCTCGCGTGGGCCAAGGAAGTGGGTGCCGACCTCGAGAAGACCAACCCGAACGGCGGCGCGATCGCCCTCGGTCACCCGCTCGGTGGCACCGGTGCGGTCCTCATGACCAAGGCGTTGTACGAGCTCGAGCGCACCAACGGTCGCTACGGCCTCGTCTCGATGTGCTGCGGCGGCGGTCTGGGAACCGGCACACTCATCGAGCGCATCTGACCGCCCGCCGCGTCAGCGGCCCTCCACATTCGGCCGTGCCGATACACCGACGTGTGACGAGTCTCGCGAAGCAGTCGTGCTTCACCCGGTCATTCGTCGTC
>CAZELU010000006.1:0-30381 GCA_964513215.1 uncultured Bifidobacterium sp. | reverse complement strand
GTCATTCGTCGTCGCGTCCTTCGTCGTCACGTCATCCGTCGTCATCGTCGGCTGCTCGAGTTCCAGCCCGGCTCTGTCGTCGAACGCCGACGGACGGATCGCACGGGTGATCGACGGCGACACGATCGATGTCGAGTTCGTCATCGAGGGCCGTTCGGTGACCGATCGAGTGCGACTGATCGGAATCGACACTCCCGAGACCAAGAAACCGAACACCCCGGTCGAGTGCTTCGGTCCCGAAGCATCGGCGCGAACCGAACAGCTCGTGCCCGAGGGAACCGAGGTGCGCGTGGTGCTCGATCGCGAGGAACGCGATGACTACGGACGAGTTCTGGCCTACGTGTATCGCTCGGCCGACGACCTATTCGTGAACCGTCAATTGCTCGCCGAGGGTATGGCGCGGATTCTCTCGATTCGGCCGAACGTGTCGTTGGCGTCCGACTTGCAAGCAGCCGAAGCCGACGCCCGTCGCGCTTTGCGTGGACTCTGGGGAGCCTGTCCCCTCGGGTAGCGTGACGGCGTGAGCGAGCTCGCCGAACGCCTCGGCTACGACAGCGACACCCGTTTGGTGATCCTGTCGTGCGACGATCTCGGCTCGTGCCACGCCGCCAACATGGGTGTCTACTCGGCCTTGCGAGACGGTGTTGCTACCTGTGCTTCGGTCATGATTCCGGCTCCGTGGTCGCGCCATGCGGCACTGATGTATCGCGGTGAAGACGTGGGTGTTCACCTGACTCTCAACGCCGAACATCCGGCGTACCGCTGGGGTCCGATCACCCATGCGCCGTCACTCCTGTCGGGCGATGGCGGTTTCCCACGCGATATCGATGATTTGTGGGAGCACGCCGATCCTGCCGAGGTTCTCCGCGAGTGTCGAGCCCAGATCGAGCGGGCGATTCTGTGGGGTTTCGACGTGTCCCACTTGGCTCCCCATCTCTCCGCCATCACTCTTCGTCCCGAATTCTTCGACGTGTACCTCGACCTGGCTGTCGAGTTCGATCTGCCGATTCGTCTTCCCTCGACGGTCAGCACCGAGGCCGCCGGCTTTCCGTTCCGCGATCTGGCCGCCGAAGAGGGTGTGGTGTTCCCCGACCACTTCGACCACGACTGGCGGGCCGGTAGTCGCGAGCGCGTCTACTCGGCGATCGCTTCGTTGCCGGCCGGCGTGTCGGAGATCCACGTTCAACCGGCCATCGACACCGCCGAGGTACGTGCGCTCGCCGGTGACGTGGCCGAAGGCTGGATCGACGATCTCGATCTGGTGGTCAACGACGCGACACTACGCACGCTTCTGCGCGAGTCCGGCGCAGTCCTGATCGGCTACCGCGAACTCCGCGACGCGATGCGCTCAGCCTGACCGAGCGACCAAGCTGGCCAGGGTCGCGGCTGCTTCGCCCGACGACAACGCGTCGAACAACGGGCCGGACGGGCCGGTGTTCTTCAACTT
This sequence comes from uncultured Bifidobacterium sp., assembly GCA_964513215.1. Taxonomy (GTDB): domain Bacteria; phylum Actinomycetota; class Acidimicrobiia; order Acidimicrobiales; family Ilumatobacteraceae; genus Casp-actino8. The sequence goes on along the minus strand of CAZELU010000006.1, from coordinate 28,934 downwards.
GCCGAGCATGAACGCCACCGATGGATCGAGTGATGCATCGGCCAACGACACGCTCACCACGACCTCGGCGTCATCGGGGCCCTCGACGATCTCGTCGTTCTTGCCGCGGGCCACGCGGTACTGAACACGCGCGTTGATCACGATGCGGTCGTCCGTTCGAGCTCGACGAGTCGCTGCGGCCGATCGACGCCACTGGGCAAGGCCAACACCTCGGCGATGCCGTCGAACAAACAGATCTCCACGGCATCGGCTTCTGGAGGACTGACGGCCGAACGCGCGAGCACCCAGTCTTCCCACGGATAAAGAGCCGACAATTCGTCGTCATCGAGACCGAACCACCAAGCCTCCGTGGGGTCGACCTGGGTGGCGTGCGCCAGTAGCGCCTGCGAGCGCGCGTGCATGTGCGATGCGATGTGCAATCGAGTGGTCACGCGATCGTCGTGACTCGGCCGCGACAACCATTTCTCGTCGAACGGCGACTTACCCGACTTGGCGATCATCGCGTCGTGCACCATGCGCATGCGCGTCTTCGTCCAGACCGTGTAGTACATCTTCAACGGCTGCCACACCGGCCCGGCCCACGGATACCACGTCGGATCGCCGGCGCGCTCGAACGCGACCACCGACACGTCGTGAACCTTCACATGGTCGGGGTGCGGATAGCCGCGTTGATCGTCGTTGTAGGTGATGATCACCTGGGGTCGAGTGCGTCGGATGACGGCAACGAGTCGGCCAACGGCCTCGTCGAGATCGGCTTGATGGAAACAGGCCGGATTCTGATTGGCCGGCGAGTCGACCATCCCCGAGTCGCGATAGCCGAGCATCACGACTTCGTGAAAGCCGATGATCTCGGCCGAACGCGACAGCTCGATCGGCCGGAGTCGGGCCATGACCGCTTTCTCATCGGCCGGTTCGACGCCGTGGAACGGACCACCTGGTTCGCGTAGCGCCGGATTCTGCAGGTCGCCCTCTTCTCCACCAGTGCAGCACACGAGAACTGTGCGCACTCCGAGATCGGCATAGGCCGCGAGTGTGGGGGCGCCCTTGGATGCCTCGTCGTCGGGATGGGCGTGAACGGTCAGAACGCAGAGCGGGTTTCCGTTCGCATCGACACGCATGCTGGAAACGCTAGTTCGCCGACACGTGGACCCATCGGGCGCATAGCGTGTCGGGCGATGACACGCGACACCGCTACGACGCGCCGGGGTCGCGCCGCCCTCCTCGGCCTGGTGGGTCTGGTTCTCACGGCCTGTTCGACCGATGGGCGTGAGATGCGGCCCCCGCGCCCCGATCAGTCGCAGTCGATCATCGAGAGCACCCTCGCCCCGGTTCCCGAGCTCGGTGGATTCGATGCCTCGATCGCACCCACTCCGACGGCGACGTTCGCACTCACTCTTCCCTGGTCCGAGGGAGGTCCGATCCCGGCTGACTACACGTGCGGTGGATCGGATGTGTCGCCACCACTGGTTTGGTCGGGGGTGCCGGTCGATACCGCATCGTTGGCCATCGTCGTGACCGATCTCGACGCCACCACCGCCGACGGGCGACCCTTCGTGCACTGGATCGTGGCCAACATTCCGCCGTCGATCACGGCCATTCCCACCGGAGGCACGATCGCCGGTTCGATCGCGGCCCTGAACGACTTCTCCACCGTCGAGACCCCCCGATCGGGCTGGGGCGGGCCATGCCCGCCCGTTGGCGCAACACACGTGTACTCGTTCGAGGTGCGCGCCCTCGATCAATTCATCGAACTGTCCGACGACAGTCCGGCCGCCGACCTCCTGGCCGCGATCGACGCCGCCACCGTGGCGACAGCCTCGGGGACCGGCACCGTCGCTGGCTGACCACGCTCCGCGTTCAGTCGACCACTCCGTGCCACAATGGCCACATCACAGCCACACCGTCTCCCCCCGCCCAGCCCGATGACGTGAACCGCCACGCCGCCGCCTCGGCCGATCTGGTGGTGGCGGTCGATCGGGAAGGCCGCGTGGTCGAGGCCAATCCGGCCGCCCGGCGATTCTCCGAGGGCGCGGTCGGACTGGCCGATCTGGTGGCGGCGATTCAGACCCAGATGCCCCGCTCGATCACCGAACGGTGGCGCGGCGAAGTCGCTCTGCGCGATTCACGGAGCAACCCGGTCGTGCTCGACTGCGAAGTGATCGTGCAGGCCGGTGCGGTTCACTGGTCGGCCTGGTGTCGCGACATCACCGAATCCAGTCGCGTTCAGGCTGCTCTCGCCCATCAGGCGACGCACGACGCGCTCACCAGTCTGCCGAATCGAACCCTTTTCTCGCGCCGCGTTGCTGAAGCGATCGAACGCAGTCGGCGCGACGGCCGCGATCTCGCGGTGATGTACGTCGACATCGACCGCCTGAAAGACGTGAACGACACGCTCGGCCACGACTTCGGCGACGTTCTGATCACCACCATCGCGCGCCGCCTCGCCGTGAACACACGCCCGGGTGATGTGGTCGGTCGCGTCGGGGGCGACGAATTCGTCGTGTTGTGCGAACGCACCGATGACGACGACACCGCACTCGAAGTCGCGCGTCGGATGTGCTCGGCGTTGTCGGCCCCTGTCGTTCTGCGTGGCATCGAGGTCGCCAGTGGTGCCAGCGTGGGTGTGGCCACGTCACGCGGCCTGAGCAGGACGACGTCGTCGTTGGATGCCGCGCAGCACTTGATGCGGGACGCCGACACCGCGATGTACCACGCCAAGGCGCGTGGAGGTGGATCGTCGGCGCTCTTCGACGACGCCATGCGCAGCGAAGCGTCTCGTCGCGCCCGGCTAGCCGTCGATCTCGAACGGGCCGTCGGCGAAAGGCGACTGCACCTCGAATTCCAGCCGATCGTGCGCGCTCACGATTCGCGACTGGTCGCCTGCGAGGCACTCCTGCGCTGGGAGCATCCGACCGAGGGACTGCTCGCACCGGCATCGTTCATCGACCTGGCCGAGCAATCCGGTCTCATCGTGCCGATCGGCGACTGGGTTCTCGACGAAGCGGCCCGCACCCTCGCCCTCTGGATGGACGAGGGTCGCGTCAACCGAAAGTTCCGCGTCCACGTGAACGTGTCGGCGCGTCAAGTGGCCGATCCACATTTCGTCGAGAAGGTGACGACCATCAGTGGTTTGCACGGCCTCACTCCGGCCAATGTCGCGCTCGAATTCGACGAGACCTTGCTCGGGCGAGACGACACCTTGCGCACCTTGCAGTCGCTGCATCGAATCGGTGTCCAGTTGACGATCGATCACTTCGGTCGCGGTGGGTCGTCACTCACAACATTGCGCAACGGTCCAGCCGACCACGTGAAGCTCGACGCGTCTCTCACTGGAACCGTCGGCTTCGGCGACGACTCACTGTTCAGGAGCGTCGTTCAACTCGTGCACGCGCTGGCCGCCTCGGTCGTGGCCGAACACGTCACGAGCCCGAGCCAACACGAACGCTTGCGCACACTCGGCTGCGACTATCTGCAAGGACACCACATCGGCCGGCCCATGCGGGCCGAGCATTTCTGGGTGGGCGTGCGGTCAGTGGGCGACTGACACCGCGTCGAGGTAGTCGGCGAACTTCTCGACCGCCGCCTCGCGACGAGTCGGGACGTGCTCGCGCGACGGATCGCTCGCTCGGTAGTTCTTCAGGATCTGACGAGCCACCGTGACCTTGTGCACCTCGTCGGGGCCGTCGTAGATGCGCGCGGCGCGGGCCGCGCGGTACATGGCCTCGAGGGGCAGGTCGGTGGTGTAACCGAGGCTGCCGTGGATCTGGATCGCACGGTCGATCACGTTGTAGAGCACCTTGGCACCCCAGAACTTGATGACTCCGATCTCGACTCGCGCGTCGCTGTAGTGCTTCCCCGCGGCGTGCAGTTGATCCATCTTCCAGGCGGCCTGGAGAGTGAGCAGACGAGCAGCTTGCATCTCGGCGTAACTCTCGGCGACCCAGTCCTGAATCATCTGCTTGTCGGCAAGGATGCTCCCGTGGGTGTAACGCGTGAGCGCTCGCTCGCACAGCATGTCGAAGGCGCGTTGGCTCTGACCCAACCAGCGCATCGCGTGGTGGATACGACCGGGTCCGAGTCGCTTCTGAGCGAGAGCGAACCCTTGGCCGATGCCGTCCTGGCCGCCCACGATGTTCTCGAACGGGACGCGTACGTTGTCGTAGATGATTTCGGCGTGTCCACCGGGCTCGCCGGTCTTGTGATCGGGCTCGCCCATGGTGGGAACGTCGCGGACGATGTTCACTCCCGGGGTTCGGGTGGGAACGATGATCATCGAGAACGCCTTGTACGCGCTGGTGTCGGCGTCTCCGGTGCGCGCCATCACGATCAGGAAGTCGCTGATCGACGCGTTGGACGAGAACCACTTGTGCCCGTTGATCACCCACTCGTCACCGTCACGCACCGCCGTCGTCTTGAGCAACGTGGGGTCGGCTCCTGCGCTCGGCTCGGTCATGCTGAAGCACGAACGCAACTTTCCTTCGAGCAACGGCTGCATCCAGGTCTCGCGCTGCTGAGCAGTACCGCCCACGGCGATCAATTCGGCGTTGCCGCTGTCGGGGGCGTTGTTACCGAAGATGCTCGGCGCGTACACACATTGACCGAGGATCTCGTGCATCAAGCCGAGCTTCACCTGCCCGAAGCCGAGTCCACCCATGTCGGGCGGAAGGTGAGCGGCCCAGAGCCCGCGCTTCTTCACTTCTTCCTTGAGAGGAGCGGTGACCTTCATGAAGGTTTCACGACCCTTCGGTGTGCGCCACACGTCGGCCAGAGTTTCGAGCGGAATGATCTCTTCGCGCACGAAACCGCGCATCCACTCGAGTTTCGCTTCGAACTCGGGCTCGGTCTGGAAGTCCCATGCCATGGCGTTCCCCCTGTCTGATGGCGCTCAGCGCGCACTGTGTCGAAAATTTCGGCACCGCGACGCCCCCGCGCCCGGCCCGACCCCGACGACCGTAGCAAGACCAGGTACCGTGATCGTCACGCTGCTGTCGCGTTGACTTCACGACATGACCGAGTTCCCCCCGCCTCAACTTCCTGCGTGCACACGTCACCCCGATCGGCTCACCGGCCGATCGTGCACTCGTTGTGGTCGTCCGGCGTGCAGTGACTGTCTCGTTTCCGCGACCGTCGGTAGTCACTGCACCGATTGCGTCAAGGCCAGTCGGCCGGCGGCTTCGGTTCGAGTGCGCGACTGGAACGCACGTCAGCCCATCGCGGTCACACTCGTGCTGATCGGTATCAATCTGGCCGTCTTCGCGTGGGTCCTGATGGGCGATGTCTCATCGGCCGGATTCACCGATCGTCCGAGTGATCGCGAGATCGATCTCGGTCTCAGCAAATGGCTCCTTCAGGATGCGGCGGGGTGGTATCGCCTGGTGTCGGCTGGCTTCCTCCACTTCGGTCTCCTCCATCTCGCGATGAACATGATCCTCTTGTATCAACTCGGCCAGATGCTCGAACCCGCGCTCGGCCGTGTGCGCTTCGGATTGCTGTACTTCGCGTCGCTTCTCGGTGGTTCACTGGGTGCACTCGTGATTCAAGGCAACGCCGGTGGATTGCACGGTGGTGCTTCCGGCGCCGTGTTCGGCCTGATGGCCGCGGCCGCGGTGGGCCTCCAACGACGTGGCGTCAACGTGTTCCAGACCGGCATCGGCGCGACCCTCGTGATCAACCTTCTGCTCACGTTCACCATCCCGGGCATCTCGATCGGGGGTCACCTCGGCGGCGCGGCCGCCGGTGCGGTGTGCGGTGCGGTGATGCTGGCCCCGACGTGGCGACGGACCCCGAGTTGGAGTTCCTACGCGGTGCCGATCGCCGTCGCGGTGGTGTCGTTCGTGGCCAGCGTGGCCGTAGCGGCCTGAATCTCGCCACGGCGCAGACGCGGAGCGACACGCAGTCCACTGGTGCGCAGAATCGACACGATCTGTCGGCTGGTCACTTCTCGTGCGCCGAGGTCGACCGCCATGGTTCGGTACTCGTCGGGCAAGTCGTAGTGATCGAGATGGAACGCGCGCCGTGACACGCCGAGTCCGAACGCGAACTCGTGGAGTTCGTCGAGATGCAGATCGCTGACGAGGTGACACCAACGGCGGTCGCGGAACCACCAGGCGGCCGGGTCGACGTAGAGAGTCAGCGGCGGCGGTTCTTGCGCACGCGAACCGGAACGGGCTTGGGTGAATCGACGCGAATTCCGGTGGCACCGATGCCGACCGCGGCACCGACGGCCGTGCCCACCACGACCAGGTTCACGATCCAGGAAGCCATGCCCACACCGTACTCGTCGGCCGTGCGAGTGTGCTGGCGGAGGTCAGTGCGCGCAGCCGCAGCCCGAGCCGCAACCGCCACCCGATGACGGCGCGGGCGAGGCGGCCGGAGCCGACCCGCCGCCCACCGATGCGAAAACCGAGAGGAGACGCACCGCACCCGGGTGCCCCTCGGGACACGTCGCGGGATCGCTGGCTTCGGACATCGGACGACGGACCTCGAAGGTCGACTCGCAGGTTCGACAGCGGAACTCGTACAGAGGCATCCTCCACAGTGTAGGTCTCTGGTTGACTGGTCGTCATGGCCGCGATCACCGAGACGGATTTCCGGACCGACGTCCGGACCGACGACGTCACGCAGACCGGGCGGCCCGACTGCGCCCACATCGTGAAGGTCGGCCCGGGCGAAACCGCGGCTGCCAAGGTTCTGGAGGCCCGCGTCATGGGCACACCCCTCGAGGCACTGTGTGGCCACGTCTGGGTCCCGTCACGCGATCCGAAATCACTCCCGCTGTGCGAGGAGTGCAAGAACATCTACGAGATGTACAAGTCGTTCAACGACGGCCTGAACGACACACCAGGCGAATGACCGCCGACGACTGAGGCCGGCGACTTCTTCGTGTCCACTCCACTGCGCATTCGACCGGCCGCGAGGGCCCTCGTGATCACTCCGGCCGCGCGAGTTCTGCTCGTACGTTTCGAGTTCCCGGCCGGCTCGCGTTGGGCACTTCCCGGTGGTGGCCTCGAACCCGGCGAAGATCACGTGGCCGCGTTGCGTCGCGAGTTGCGCGAGGAAGTCGGACTCGTCGATTCCGCCATCGGTCCACACATCTGGACCCGAGAGCATCACGTGAAATTCATCAACGGACAGTGGGACGGACAACGCGAGCACATTCACGTCGTCGAAGTCGACGAGGAGTTCGAACCCGCGCCGGCTCTCCCCTGGTCGACGCTCAACGAGGAATACATGTTCGAACTTCGTTGGTGGAGCATCGACGAGATGCGAACGCGCGACGACATCTGGTGGGTGCCCCGCGCCCTCCCCGACCTCATCGACGAAGTCGTTCGCACCGGAGTGCCTTCTTCTCCGGTCGATGTCGAGCCATAGAGTGGCGCCGTGCCTGACCTGAGTTCGATCGTCACCTTCGCCATCGCGTCGGTCGCGCTCCTTCTCATCCCCGGTCCGGCCGTGATCTACGTGCTCAACCGCTCGGTGTCCGACGGACGCGAAGTCGGATTGGCCGCGGTGGCCGGTCTCGAGCTCGGCAACTTCGTGCACGTGGTGGCCGCCACCGCCGGACTCTCGGCGGTACTCGCCACCTCGGCCACCGCCTTCAACGCCGTGAAGTGGCTCGGCGCCGCCTATCTCGTGTTCGTGGGCCTACGAACCTTGGCCACCAAACCTCGCGCGGTGTCGGGCGACTCGGCCTCGGTGAGTCGGCGACGCTCGTTCAGCCAGGGCGTGATCGTCAACACCCTGAACCCGAAGGTCGCACTCTTCTTCTTGTCGTACCTTCCGCAGTTCATCGATCCCGACAATGGTGCGGCCTGGTCTCAGGCTCTGGTTCTCGGATCGATCTTCGTGGCCATCGGCTGTCTCACCGACGGCATGTACGCACTCACCGCCAGTGCACTTCGCACGGTGCTGCTACGCGGCCGCACACTTCCGTTCGTGCAGCGCTACGTGGCCGGCACGGTGTTCGTGGCGCTAGGCGTGGTGGCTGCCACCACCAAACGCTCGCACTAGAGCAAGTTGGTGATGGCGCCCTTCTCGGCGCCCTGAGCGAGCCGCGCGTACTTGCCGAGCACTCCACTCGTGTACCGCGGAGCGTTGGGAGTCCAACCCTGTCGGCGTCGTGTCATCTCGGCCTCGTCGACCAGCAAGTCGAGCGCGAGCGACGAGACGTCGATACGAATGCGATCACCATCGCGCACGAAGGCGATGGGGCCTCCATCGACTGCTTCGGGGGCAACGTGGCCGATGCAGAAGCCCCAGGTGCCGCCGCTGAAACGACCGTCGGTGATGAGCGCACAGTCGGCACCGCGACCCGCGCCTTTCAGCGCACCGGTGATGGCCAACATCTCGCGCATGCCCGGGCCGCCCTTGGGTCCTTCGTAACGGATCACGAGAACGGTGTTGGGCTGGATCTCGCCGGCCATGATGGCCGCCATCGCGCCGTCTTCACCGTCGAACACGCGGGCTGACCCTTCGAACTTGCGTTGCTCGGGCGTGAGGCCGGCGACCTTCACCACCGATCCCTTGGGTGCGAGCGAACCGCTGAGCACGACGATGCCACCCTCGGCGCTGATCGGCGCGTCGATCGGATGCACAACGACACCATCGGGCGCCGGAGGATCGATCTCGGCCAGGTTCTCGGCCATGGTGCGACCAGTGCACGTGAGCACGTCACCGTGCAGCAATCCGGCGTCGAGGAGATGCTTCAGAACGACCGGTACACCACCCACGCGATGCAGGTCGGTCATGTGGAACTTGCCACCCGGCTTCATGTCGGCGAAGTGCGGCACGCGAGAGGCGATGGTGTTGAACTCTTCGAGCGTCAAGTCGACACCGGCCTCGTTGGCGATGGCCAGGAGATGCAAGACCGCGTTGGTGCTTCCACCCAGGGCGTTGGTGAGGGCGATCGCGTTCTCGAAGGCCTTCTTCGTGAGGATGTCGCGCGGACGAATGCCGAGGCGGAGCATGTTCACGACGGCCTCACCGGCACGACGCGCATCGTCCTCACGACTGCGATCGACCGCGGGAGCCGAGGCCGAGCCGGGCAACGAGAGTCCGAGTGCTTCACCGATCGACGACATCGTGTTAGCGGTGAACATTCCGCCACACGCGCCTTCACCGGGGCACGCCGCCTTTTCGATGGCGGTCAATTCGTCTTCCGACATCGTTCCGGCCGCGCACGCACCAATCGCTTCGAACACCGTGGTGATGTCGATGTTCTTGCCGTTGTGCTGACCGGGCAAGGTGGATCCGTTGTAGACGAACACCGCCGGCAGGTTCAGGCGAGCGATGGCCATCATCATGCCGGGCATGCTCTTGTCGCACCCTCCGGTGGCGACGAGGCCGTCGAATCGCTCGGCGTGCATCACGGCTTCCACCGAGTCGCAGATCACTTCGCGACTCACGAGCGATGCGCGCATACCTTCGTGGCCCATCGAGATGCCATCGCTCACCGTGATGGTTCCGAACTCCATGGGAACTCCGCCAGCCGCTCGAACGCCGACTTTGGCGGCCTCGGTCAGGCGGCGAAGCGACATGTTGCACGGCGTGATCTCGTTCCATGACGATGCGACACCGATCTGCGGTTTGACCCAGTCGTCGTCGGTCAGACCAACCGCGCGCAACATCGCGCGCGAGGCTGCTTTCTGGATGCCGTCGGTGACATCACGACTACGGGGTTTGACATCGACCGGAGTTCCGTCTGCGGGAGCCATGCCCTCCACGGTAGCCGTAGGGAGCGCTGCGCAGTCAGGCGGCTTTGGTGGCGCTCGGTCGCTTCAAGAACACGAAGAGAACCGGCAACAAGTACGCGAGATAGGCGACGAGCCGAAGTCGTTCGGTTTCGGCGTGCCAACCGAAGAAGCCCTTCATGAAGTCGTAGAACGACCCGGACGCCCAGAGACCCGACGAGATCGTCCACACGGGATCGATGAGCAACCCGCTCTCGAGGCCGAGTGCTTCGCGGAACTCGTGGACTGCTTTGCCGACGAGTCCGGCCGCGAAGAGAACGAGCAGCACACCGGTGATCTGGAAGAATCGACGCAAATTCAATCGGTTGCCGCCGCGATAGACGATCACCCCGAGCGCCGCCGACACGACGACACCAAGCAATCCACCCACGACGACTTGTGAGCCTGAAGCCGAGCCGGTCTCGGCGCTCAGCAAGAACAGAACCGTCTCCAGTCCCTCGCGAATCGTGGCCACGAACGCGATCACCACGAGTGCGGTCGTTCCTGTCGCCGTGTCGACTTTCTGTCGCAACTCCGAACCCAGTGAGCGCGCGTTCGCCCGCATCCAGAAGATCATCCACGTGAGAACGGCCGCCGCGGCGACGGCGATCACACCTTCGGTGATCTGCTCGGCGGTTCCGTGCAGCTCACCGATCGCCGCGAAGATGACCAGGCCCACGCCGATACACAGGCCGACCGCCAGGCCGGTGCCACGCCACACGGCTCCGACTTCGGCCCCACGGCCGGTCTTCACGAGATACGCCACGAGGATGGCCAGGACCAGCGAAACCTCCAGGCCCTCGCGCAATGTGATCAGGAAGGATGCACCCATCACCCGGGATGTTAGGCAGACCTAACACCAGACGACAACTCCCCCGCCGGGGCGGGCGCCCGACTATTTCTTGCGACCGAACCCGAAAAGGTGCTGGCCGACCTTGCGCATCTGGATCTCCTCGCTGCCCTCGGTGATCCGGTAGCGACGGTGATGTCGGTAAATGTGCTCGAACGGCATGTGTCGGCTGTAGCCCACACCGCCGCACGTCTGCATCGCGCGGTCGGCCGCGTCGCAGGCGAGGCGATTGGCGCGGTAGTTGCACATCGCGACCAAGTGGGTGAACTCCATGAACCCCTCCACGTCGGGGCGATCGTCCTTGACCGAGTTGTCCATGAGCGTGGCCGTGTAGCGGATGAGTTGACGCAACATCGCAGCCTCGGTGTGCATCTCGACGAGCGGGAACTGAATGCCCTGATTACTGGAGAGCTTCTTACCCCACGTGATGCGCGAGTTCGCGTAGGCCACCGCTTCGTTGATGCAGTACTGAGCCGCACCGAGAGAGGACGCCGCCTGACGAATTCGATTCTCGTGCACGAAGTGCTGTGCGAGATCCAGTCCGTGATCGAGTCGGCCGAACAACGCCGTGCTCGGAACTCGAACGTCCTTCATGCTCACTTCGGCGTGATCGGTGGGCATGTTGAACGTCCACCAGAAGAAGTCGACATTGAAACCCGGCGAGTCGGTGGGAACCAGGAAGGCTGAGATACCGATGGGGCTTCCGGGTTCGCCCGATGTGCGCGCGAAGATGATGTCGTGGGTCGCGTGATGCAGCCCACTGTTCCAGCGCTTCATCCCGTTGATGACCCACTCGTCACCGTCGCGTACGGCCGTGGTCTCGAGGTGCGTCGCGTCGCTTCCGTGGTTCGGTTCGGTGAGACCAAAAGCGAGGCGCTTGGTGCCATCGAGGAAACCGGGCATCCATTCCTTTTTCTGCGCCTCGGTGCCGAAGTCGCGCATCATCAGAACGGTCGGAAAGTTGCCGACGATCGACGACTCGTTCTGCAGGTCGTTGAAGAGTCCGAGACCCTTGGTCGCCAGATGCTCGCGAATGATCGCCATTTCGAGATTGCTCGCGCTGCGGCCACCGAACTCTTTCGGCAACGCCAGTCGCAACCAGCCGGCGGCATCGGCCCGACGACGCATCTCGCGTAGCAGGTCCTCCCACTCGGCCCGCGGAACGCCACCGTTCTCGAAGTCGGTGCGGGCCCACTCGCGGCGATGATCGAAGAAACGCTCGTTGTCGTCCTGGGCCTGCAACGGCTTGATCTCGCGTTCGATGAAGTCGTCGAGTTGGTCGAGCGTGTGCTGAATGTCGGCGGGAATGGCGAAGTCCATGGGCCGACCGTAACCCTCCACCGACCGACCACCGAACCCGAGCCGAGACGGGCGCTCGCCGACCGGTAGTTTCACGTCGATGTCTGCCTGGACACCGGATGGAACCGCCGCTCCATCGCCATCCCAGTTCCCGCTGGCCGTGTTCCTCGGCATGACCGTCGAGAAGACCGGATACGGAACCGCCCGCGCCGAAGTGACAATCGACGAGCGCCACCTCAACCCCAACGGCGTCGCTCACGGTTCGGTGGTGTTCACGTTGGCCGACACGTCGATGGGTGCGGCGACCATGAGCATCCTCGACGAGGGTCTCTTCTGCTCGACCATCGAGATACAGGTTCGCTATCTGCGCGCCGCCGGCCCCGGTCGCCTCGTTGTGGAGACAACGGTCGTGAAGCCCGGCAAACGCATCGTGCATCTCGAATCGCGGGCCGTCGACCAACAGGGCCGTCTCGTCGCCACCGCCACCGGCTCGTACGCAGTGCTCGGCTACTGATCAGTCGTCTCGTGGGCTTTCCGCATCCGACGCTCGATCTCCCCGGCGATTGGCCGGCCGTGCTGTCCGAACTCGATCGACTCCAGGTTGCCGACGAACATTCGCTCGCACTGCACCGATTGCTCACCACCCAGGATCGAGTCACGCACGGTTCGGTCGCTCCGACACTCGCCCACATCTGCGCCACTGCGTGGGTGCTGTCACCCGATGGCGAGTACGCGATCTTCGTACGTCACAAGACCTTGGGCTGGAGCACTCCGGGTGGACATGTCGAAGTCGGCGAAAACACTCACCAAGCGGCTCTTCGTGAACTCGAGGAAGAAACCGGGCTCACACGATTCGACATTCGACTCATCGGTGACGGCCCGGCCGTGGTGCACACCACCGACACCAACAACCCGCGCGATCATCGCCACTGGAACGTGGGCTGGTTGATGACCGCCGACATGGACGCGCCGTTGTCGCCCATCGAGGGGGCTCGGTGGTTCGCCTGTGACCAACTTCCCGCTGGGCCACCCGATATCGCCGAGACCCTGCCGATTCTTCGCTCCCTCCTCGAACGCAACGACTCCTGAACGGTGCGTCGTCGCCCCGACACCTCTACGCTCTGATCGATGGCCGACAGCAACATGTCCCCCGGCACCGTCGCGGCCGCTCTCGAACAGCAGGGTTACCTCTGCGACACTGGTCTCGCCACCGCGGTGTTCCTGTCGTTGAGCCTCGAACGCCCACTCCTTCTCGAAGGTGAAGCCGGCGTCGGCAAGACCGAGTTGGCCAAGGTGTTGGCCCGGTGGACCGGCGGTGAATTGATTCGTCTGCAGTGCTACGAGGGGATCGACGCCAACCAAGCCGTGTACGACTGGGACTATTCGCGGCAGTTGTTGCACCTCCGCGCGGCCGAGGCCAGCGGCGAGGCTCGCAACTCGGGTGCCGACGCTCTGGAGAACGAGTTGTACGCCGAGCGATTCTTGGTGAAGCGAGCCGTGTTGCGGGCCCTCGAACCCGCTGCCGCACGTCCGGTTCTTCTCATCGACGAGATCGACCGCGCCGACGACGAGTTCGAGGCCTACTTGCTCGAAGTGCTCTCCGATTACCAGGTGACCATTCCCGAGATCGGAACCGTCCGCGCGGCGGTTCCGCCCATCGTGGTGCTCACGTCCAATCGCACGCGCGACGTGCACGACGCCCTCAAGCGACGCTGTCTTTATCACTGGGTCGAGCATCCGTCGTTCGACCGTGAAGTCGAGATCGTGCGCCGTCGCGTGACCGGCGTGTCCGATCAGTTGGCCCGTCAGGTGGCGGCCCTCACCGAGACGATGCGCGGCCTCCACTTGTACAAGCCGCCCGGAATCGCCGAGACCATCGACTGGGCCACCGCCCTGGCTCGTCTCGGCGCGTCGACAATCGACGAATCTCTCGTGCGCGCAACTCTTGGCACCGTGCTGAAGTATCGCGAAGACCAGGAGCGAGTCACCAACAACGGTCTCGATCAGGTCATCAAGCAGGCTTTGCAGCGCAGCCTCGTTGCCTGAGATGGCCGGCACCTCCACTGTCACGGTCGACTCGCCGGCCGAACGGCTGGCCGTGGCCTTCAGCCGCATTCTTCGCGGAGCTGGCCTCACCACTCCTGTCGGCAGCGTTCTGCTCTTCGTGGAAGCCCTCGGCTGTACCGGCATCGACTCACGCGAGTCGGTCTATTGGGCCGCCCGCACCACTCTCGTGCGGCGCCCCGAAGACCTCCCCCTGTTCAACCGAGCGTTCGAAGCGTTCTGGTTGGGTCGCGCGGCCGACGGCTCGACACAGATCACCGAGACGATGAAGCTCACTCTGCAACTCGACGCCGACGACGACGGCAGCGACGAACGCGACTCGGCCGAGTCGTCCTCGGACGACGAGACCATCACGTTGCGTTTCTCGGCGATCGAAACGCTCAAGCACAAGGACTTCGCCGACTACACACCGACCGAGTTGGCCGAAGCGCAGCACATGATGAGCCGACTGCGACTGGCTGGTTCACCGCGCACGTCGTTCCGCCACGTGCGCGGACGAGACGCGCGCCTCGATCTGCGGCGCACGGTTCGTTCGAGTCTGCAGACCGGTGGTGAGCCGATTCGCCGCCATCATCTCGATCCCGATCAGCGCCTGCGTCGCCTCGTTCTCTTGCTCGACGTATCCGGTTCGATGGAGCCGTACTCGCGCGCACTCGTCCGTTTCGTTCAGGCCGCGGTGGCCGGTCGCCAGAAGGTCGAAGCCTTTGCCATCGGAACTCGCCTCACGCGAGTCACCCGCGAACTGTCGAACCGCGACCCCGATCGCGCTTTGAAGAGAGCGTCCGATCGCGTTCAGGACTGGAGTGGTGGCACCCGCCTGGGCGATTGTCTGCACCAATTCAACGACGAATGGGGTGTGCGCGGAATGGCCCGTGGGGCCATCGTCGTCGTGTTGTCGGACGGTTGGGATCGCGGTGATCCCGAGCATCTCTCCGAGCAGATGTCGCGTCTGCATCGGGTGAGCCACAAGTTGGTCTGGGTCAATCCGCTCAAGGTCACACCCGGGTACGCACCGTTGGCTCGCGGAATGGCGGCCGCCCTCCCCCACGTCGACGCCTTCGTCGAGGGACATTCGTTGGCGGCGATGGAAGAGCTGGCTCGAGTGATCGGCCAGCCGTGAGTCGAAATCACTCTGGCGAGGCGATCGGGCCAGCCACCGGCAGACTGTGACCATGCGCGAGATCCTCGACGACATCGACCGCTGGAGAGCCAACGGCAAGAAGGTTGCCGTGGCTCGAGTCGTCAAGATCGAAGGGTCTGGTCCACGCGATCCCGGAGCCGCCATGGCCGTCAACGAAGATGGCGAAGTGGCCGGTTCGGTGAGCGGCGGATGCGTGGAAGGTGCCGTGGTGTCCGAGGCCCTGGCCATCCTGGCCGAACACTCACCCGGTCGCATGGTGTCGTTCGGATACAGCGACGACGAAGCGTTCGCGGTGGGCCTCACCTGCGGTGGCACGATCCGCTTGTTCATCGAACCTCTCGCGTGGTGACGTGACGTCGATGTCGCTCTACGAACGATTTCGCGATCTGGTACGCACCGAAACACCGGTGGCGCTGGCCACCGTGATCGACGGCCCGAACGTGGGTGCGAAGTTGATGGTCGTGCGCGAGGGCACCACCGAAACCGTCGAGGGTTCGCTGGGCAACCCCGATCTCGACCGAGTGGTGGCCCGCGATGTCGCTGGCGAACTCGAAGCCGGCCGAACCGGTGTCCGTCACTACGGCCCGGAAGGTCAGGCCACGCCGGAGGATCTCGTCGACACACCGACGGTGTCGGTGTTCATCGAGACCTTCGCTCCTCCGCCGCAGATGTGGATCTTCGGTGCCGTCGACTTCACCGCTGCCCTCGGACGCGTGGCCAAGGTTCTCGGATACCGCGTCACGGTGTGCGACGCACGAGAAATCTTCGCCACCAAGCGTCGTTTTCCGATGGCCGACGAAGTGATCGTGTCGTGGCCCACACCCATGTTCGAACGCCGGGGCCACACTCTCGGCCCGCGCGATGCGGTCTGCATTCTCACGCACGATCCCAAGTTCGACGTACCCGCGATCCAAGGCGCGCTGGCCACCAGCGTCGGTTACATCGGCGTGATGGGAAGTCGCAAGACGCACAACAAGCGGCTCGAGCGTCTGGCCGAAGTGGGCGTGAGCAGCGCACGCGATCTCGAACGAATCATGTCACCGATCGGCCTCGACCTCGGTGGCCGCACACCCGAAGAAACCGCCGTGGCCATCTGCGCCGAGATCATCGCTCGTCGCACTGGTCATGGCGCGACGAGCCTCAAGAACACCTCGGGCTCGATTCACTCGTGACCGCTCCGCGGTTGGGCTAGACGATCACGAGTTCGTGGTTGACCCGGTTCATCGGGTCGGGCCCGTCGTCGGACGCCACCACGATGTCCTCGAGGCGCATCCCCCACTTCCCAGGCACGTAGATTCCCGGCTCGACACTGAACGCGTGGCCGGCCGCGAGGGGCAGTGTGTTTCCGCTCACGATGTACGGATCTTCGTGCGCATCCATTCCGATGCCGTGGCCGGTTCGGTGCACGAAGTACTCGCCCCATCCGGCCGCCGCGATCACGTCACGCGCGGCGGCATCGACGCGCTCGCACGGTGTGCCGACCACGGCCGACGCCACCGATGTCTGCTGAGCCTCGAGCAGAACCGCGTAGGCCGCGGCCAGATCGGCCGGCGGAGTCCCGATGTGCACGCACCGCGTGATGTCACTGCAATAACCGTTCATGGTGCCGCCGAAATCGCACAACACGATCTCGCCGGCCCGAATCACGCGCGACCCCGGATGGTGGTGCGGTGACGCGGCGTTCTCGCCGGCGGCGACGATCGCGAAGTTCACGACGTCGTGACCCTCGGCCAGGATGCGGGCCGACAGATCGGCCGACACTTGAGCCTCGGTGCGACCGACCAACGGAATCTCACCGGCCTGCAACTGCGCGGCGATGCGATCGACCGCCGCACCGGCCGCACGCAGAGCCGCGATCTCGGCGTCGTCCTTGCGCATGCGCAACGGGCCGAGAACTTCCACCGAACGGACCCACGACACGGCGGGCAGATGAGCCAGCAAGTCGACGAGGAATCGGGCCCACATCTGATCGCCCACCGCAACCGTGCGCGCACCGACGCTCGTGACCAATCGCGCCGTCAGAGCAATCGGGTCGTCGGTTTCGTTCCACGGCAACATCGAAAAGAGCTCGGGTCGTTCGACCACGCGGGGCGCTTCGAGTCGCGGGATGACGAGCGTGGCCGGCGCCTCGCGCGGCACCACCAGCATCGTGAGTCGTTCGAGGGGCATGGCGTGATACCCGGCCAACCACGGCAGATCGAGTCCGACCGACAGCAGCAGCACGTCGATACCGCGCTCGGCCATCGCTTCGCGAGTGCGCGCCATTCGCTGCGCGAACACCTCGGTGGAAGTAACACCCTGCGACACGATGGAATGACCGCTCACGCTTCGAACACTAATTGGCTTCGGCTCCGGGGAGCCGACCCGGCTCAGCGCGAAACGCCCGATCCGGTGGCGACGATACGACCGAGTCGGCCGGCCTCGTAGTCGTCGAACGCCTGGACGATCTCCTCACGGGTGTTCATGACGAACGGGCCGTATCGCGCGATCGGTTCGAGCAACGGCTCACCCGACAACAAAAGAACGTCGCATCCGTTCGGGCCGGCCGTGATCGACATCGCTCCCGAGGATCGATCACCGACGATCATCACGCCCTCATCACCTTCGACGCCGTTCACAGTGGCCGAGCCGATGAACACGTGGACGAGTGCAGTGTGTCCATCGGGCACGTCGAACACGATGGACTCGGTCGGCTGCAAGGTTGCGTGGGCGTAGGCCATGGGACTGGTGGTCTCGACGATGCCGCGCACACCCTCCACTTCACCCGCGATCACTCGGATGAGGCCACCACCGGGCAGGACTCGTGAGGGAATTTCGTGTGCTTCGTAACCCTGGTAGCGGGGAGGAATCATCTTCTTGGCGGCCGGCAGGTTGACCCACAACTGGAAGCCGTGCATACGTCCACCCTCGCGCATCAGGCGGTCGCTGGGCATCTCGCTGTGCACGATGCCAGCTCCGGCCGTCATCCATTGCACGGCGCCCGGTGTGATGACACCGTGCCCACCGTTGGAGTCACGGTGTTCCATCTCGCCGTGCATCATGTACGTGACGGTTTCGAAACCGCGGTGGGGGTGATCGGGAGCTCCGATGGCGCGACCCGGTGCGTAGTCGACCGGGCCCATCTCGTCGAGCAACAAGAACGGGTCGAGATTGTCGACCCGTGCGGTTGGGAAGGGACGCCGCACCACGAATCCACCACCCTCGGTCTGGCGGACGGCCTGAATGGTGCCGGCGATCGGACGATTCGACATCAACGCTCCTTCGCGGTGAGAGCCACCGGCACCTCGGCGGCGTCGGCCGACTGACGTGCGTGATAACTCGAACGGGTGAGTGGGCTGGCCTCCACGTGGGCGATTCCGAACCCTTCACCGATCTGCTTCCAGCGGGCGAACTCGTCGGGATGGATCCAGCGCGCGACCGGCAGATGATGCGAAGTGGGTCGTAGGTACTGGCCCATCGTCACGATGCTCACCCCGACCGAAGCCAGATCGGCGAGGCAACCGTCGACTTCGTCGACCGATTCGCCCATTCCGAGCACCAGACCCGACTTGGTGGTGAGACCGGCCGAGCGTGCGGCCGACAGGACGCCGAGGCTGCGTGCGTAACCAGCCGAGGGTCGCACCGCGCGCTGCAGGCGAGCCACCGTTTCGATGTTGTGATTGAACACGTCGGGGCGCGCGCGATACAGCGGAGCGAACGAGGCGACATCGCCTTTGGCGTCGGACACCAGCGTCTCGACACGCGTGTGCGGGCTGCGTTCGCGAATGGCCTCGATGCAGGCCGCCACATGTGACATGCCACCGTCGTCGAGGTCGTCACGCGCGACCATGGTGAGCACGGCGTGCGACAGGTTCATGCGCACGACCGCTTCGGCAACCCGCTGTGGTTCGTCGGCATCGGGAGCCTCGGGCTTTCGCGTGTCGACCAAGCAGAATCCACATGCTCGGGTGCACCGCTCGCCGAGCACCATGAACGTTGCGGTGCCATCGCGCCAGCATTCGGACAGGTTCGGACAACCGGCTTCTTCGCACACGGTCACCAGACCCAGATCGCGCAGAGTCGACTTCACCGCGAGCACTTCGGGGCCGATCGAGACCTTGGGTCGCAACCATTCGG
Organism: uncultured Bifidobacterium sp.; assembly: GCA_964513215.1. Classification (GTDB taxonomy): domain Bacteria; phylum Actinomycetota; class Acidimicrobiia; order Acidimicrobiales; family Ilumatobacteraceae; genus Casp-actino8. The sequence goes on along the minus strand of CAZELU010000006.1, from coordinate 9,736 downwards.
GTTTGCGATCGGATACCTCGAGGCCACCCGAGACACCGGCATCGTGCAGGCGAGCATTCGACCGAGAGCCGACGCGAACCGGCTCGCCTGGTCCCTCGCCGCGTGAGAACCGCGACAAGTCGTCGGGGCGGTGAACCCAGGCGACGTCTTGTCGTTCGACCATGCCATTGGCCCAGCGATCGGCGGCCAGACGTACGACGATGTCGACCACGGCCCGCATCTCGACGTCGACACCTTCTTCGCGCAGCGAGGTGACCGGACGATCGCCGATTCCGCACGGAACGATGTGTTCGCGCATGTAGGTGAGATCGGTGGACACGTTCAGTGCGAATCCGTGCATGGTGCGACCGTTGGCGAGTCGAACGCCAATCGCGCAGATCTTGCGCGGATTGGGGCCGTGCACATCGACCCACACACCAGGAAAGTCGGGAAGGCGTCCGGCGTCGCGCACGCCGAGTTCGGTGAGCGTGTCGATCACGATCTGTTCGACGGCGCACACGTGTTGTGACGCACCGATGCGGTTGTCGAGCGAGATGATGGGGTAACCGACCAACTGCCCTGGCCCGTGATAGGTGATGTCGCCGCCCCGCTTGACCGACACGAAGTCGGCACCCACCGCGGCCGGATCACACTTCAGGTTCTTGTCGAGTTCGGCCCGTGGGCCGTAGGTGAACACGTGCGGGTGTTCGAGCAGCAGCAGATGGTCGTCGTCCCCGTGCTCGAACAACGCGGTCTGGATCGCGAGAGCCTCCGAGTACGGAACTCGGCCCAGCCAGCGCGCTCGGAGCATCGATCAGATCTCGGGTAGCCAGTCGCGGGACTCGAGGATGTCCTTCACGCGCACGAGGAAGCCGGCCGCGTAGGCGCCGTCGAAGGCCCGATGATCCCAACTCATGGCCAAGTTGCCGGTGGGATGAATGGCGATGCTTTCGCCGCCCGACGGCAGAGTGACGACGACCGGTCGGCGCACGATCGCATCGGTGGAGAGGATCGCCACCTGCGGCTGGTTGATGATCGGCATGGTGAGCACCGATCCGGCCGAGCCGTTGTTGGAGATCGTGAAGGTGCCACCCGAAATCTCGTCGGGCGACAACTTGCGGCTGCGCGCACGACTGGCCAGATCGTTGATTTCGCGCGCGATCGCTCGCAGGCGCTTGCCCTCGGCGCTGCGCACGACCGGAACCAGCAGACCCTGGTAATCGAGGTCGACCGCGATACCGAGATCGACGTATCGATGCACCACGAGATCGTCGCCGTTGATACTCGCGTTCATGTGCGGGAAGTCGGCCAATGCGTCGACCACCGCACGAGCGATGAACGGAAGGTAGGTGAGGCTGTAGCCCTCTTGCGCCTTGAACTCGGCCTTCACGCGGTTGCGCGTGGAGTCGACATTCGCGAAGTCGACCTCGACCACGCTGAATGCGTGAGGACTGACGTTCTTCGACATGACCATGTGTGATCCGGTGGCCTTGCGAATCTTCGACAACGACACGACTTCGTCGCGATCGCCCACACGCACCGTGGGCGCCTGGGCAGCCGGAGACGCCTGCGCAGCCGGGGCCGGCGTTGCCGCCGGAGCCGCAGCGACCGGAGCCGGTGGCGCGGCGGGCGCTGCTGACGACACAGCGGCGGGAGCGGTCGCGGGAGCCGAGCCGTGCTTGTCGATGTGATCGAGCACGTCTTCGCGCGTGATTCGGCCACCGGGGCCCGACCCGGCGATGCGATCGACGTCGAGGCCGTGTTCGGCAACGAGGCGACGCACGACCGGCGACAAGAGACGATTGTCGCCCGAGACGGCTGCTGCGGGTGCGGCTGCCGTGGCAGGCGCAGGAGCAGGTGCAGGTGCAGGTGCCGGAGCAGGTGCCGGAGCAGGAGCAGGAGCAGGTGCCGGTGCCGGTGCCGGAGCCGGAGCAGCGGCGGGAGCCGGAGCAGGAGCCGGAGCAGGAGCCGAACCAGCGGCACCCACGACGGCGATGACCGCACCAACGGGAACCGTTTCGCCCTCGGGCACGCGAATCTCGATGAGCACTCCTGCGACGGGTGACGGAACCTCGGTGTCGACCTTGTCGGTCGACACTTCGAACAACGGCTCGTCAGCCGCCACGGTGTCGCCCACCTTCTTGAACCAACGCGTGATGGTTCCTTCGGTGACCGTCTCACCCAACTGCGGGAGCGTGACCTCTGCCATCGTGATTCCTCTCGATTCTCAGGCGTTCAGGCTTCGTCCGGTGAGCGACAACACCGTCTCGCCGAACAACTCGGACAGACTCGGGTGCGGTTGCACGAACTCGGCGATTTCATCGACGGTGGCTTCCCAGTTGACGGCGAGATAGCCACCCGACAACTGCTCGGTGACCCACGGGCCGACCATGTGCACACCTAGCACCTGTCCGGCCGAACCATCGGCGTTGCGCTTGGCGACGATCTTCACGAGGCCGTCGATCTCACCCAGGATCTGGGCCCGGCTGTTGCCGCGGAACTGATGCTTGGCCACGACGACGTCGAGGCCCTGTTCCTTGGCGGCGTCTTCGCCCGGTCCGGCCCAGGCCACTTCCGGATGACAGTAGATGGCCCACGGCACGCGGTCGTACGCGATGGGTGCCGGTCCTTCGCCCAACAGGTGCTTCACGGCGAGAATCGCTTCGGCATAGCCGACGTGTGCGAGTTGCGGTGTGTTGACGAGATCGCCGATGGCGTACACGCCGGGCTCACTGGTACGACACCATGCATCGACTTCCACGAAGCCGCGTTCGGTGACCTTGACCGCCGTGCCCTGCAATCCGAGGAGATCGGCGAAGGGACGGCGCCCGACCGACACCACCACGGCATCGACTTCGAGTTGCTCGCCATCGCCGAACGACACCACGGTTCCGCCCGACGCATTGGGTGTGTGGCCCTTGACCATCACACCGGTGCGGATGTCGATGTTCTTCTTCTTGAACGACTTCACGACAACGTTGGCGACGTCGGTGTCGAGGCCGGGAAGGATCTTGGGCAGACCTTCGAGAATCGTGACCTTCGAGCCGAGGTCGGCGAAGGTGGACGCGAACTCGCAACCGATCGCACCGCCGCCGATCACCGCGACGCGGGCCGGCACGTAATCGAGGTCGAGCACTTCGTCGCTCGTCATGATCGGGCCACCGCGATCGAAACCGGGAATGGTGCGGGGTACCGAACCGGCGGCGAGGATGACATTGGCCCCCTGAATGACGGTCGACGATCCGTCGTTCATCGAGACGTTCACCGTGCGGTTGGCGCCGAGCGATCCGGTGCCGTTGAACACGGTGACCTTGCGCGACTTGCAAAGTCCGCCGATCCCCTTCACCAGACCATCGACGATCTTGCGCTTGCGCGCCTGCGTCACGGCGAAGTCGACCGACGGGGCCGAGGCGTTGATGCCGAAGTCGGCGGCATGAGCCACGTGCCGGTACACCGACGCGGTCTCGAGAAACGCTTTGGCCGGAATGCAACCACGGTTGAGGCAGGTGCCGCCCAGAGCATCGCGTTCGACCAGTGCCACGTTGACACCAGCCGATGCCGCATACAGCGCAGCGCCGTAGCCTCCCGGACCTCCACCGATCACGACGAGATCAAATTGCTCGGCCGTACAGACCACCTCCGCGAACCAGGCGCCTGGGGCGCTGTGCAGGGAATAAAGGTAGCGGGTGGGACCTGCTTCCGAAGGCCCTGATGACCCCTGTCATGCCGATGTCGAGCCCGACCAGGGTCAGGGTTTCCACTGGCTCTGTTCGCCCGCCCGCGTGTACGCCACGGCCTGCAACACCTCCACGGCCACGAAACGGACCGTGCAGGTGATCGAACCCTCGGACGGCACGACGGTGCGTGCATCGCAGGCCCCCGAGGTCACCGCGCCGCTCGGTTCGGTGATGTTGCCGTCCCCGAAAAGTCGCCAACCTTTCAGAACGCTTTCGCCCGGTACACCCGTCATCGTCACCACGGCGTCGGTGCCTTCCGGCCCGATCGTCACGCGATCGACCGACACGGTCATGTCGCCGAGCTGGGACGACTGGCCGACGGACAGAAACCGAACTTCTTGACGGTCGCCCGCGAGCTGGAACGCGAACACCACACCGGCCAGAAGAATGAGCAACGCACAACCCGCCGACAACAGGAGCAAGGTTCGCGTCTTCATGTGACGTTCAGCCTACGAACGAGTCGTGAGATCTGTGCCCCTGATCAGGCAGGCCCTCGCACTCGGTCGTAGCCTGACCTCGTGTCCCCCCGCACCATTGCCATCACCGGCGCCAGTGGCCTCATCGGTACTGCGCTCGCCGCCCATTTGACTCGACGCGGCGATCGCGTCGTTCGATTCACCCGATCGGGTTCGTCGAGCAACGACACCATCGCCTGGAACCCGGCTTCCGGAGCCATCGACTCCGATCGACTGCGTGGCGTCGATGCGGTCGTGCACATGGCTGGAGCCGGAATCGGCGACAAGCGTTGGACCGACTCGTACAAGCGCGAGATTCTCGAGAGCCGCACCAAGAGCACGTCTCTACTGGCGTCCACTCTGGCGAGCCTGAGCGACGGACCCAAGGTTCTTCTGTCGGGTTCGGCCATCGGTTACTACGGCGAATCCGAGACCGCTTCGTTCACCGAAGATTCGGCGCCCGGCTCCGGATTCCTCGCCGATGTGTGCGTGCAGTGGGAGGCCGCGACCGACGTGGCCGAGAAGGCTGGTATTCGCGTCGCGCACCTGCGCACCGGCATCGTGCTCAGCCCGCGCGGTGGTGCACTCAAGAAGTTGTTGCCGCTGTTCAAGATCGGCGCTGGCGGTCGAATGGGTTCGGGTCGTCAGTGGCAGAGCTGGATCTCCATCGATGACGAAGTGCAGGCGATCGATCACCTTCTGTCGTCATCGGTGTCCGGTGCCGTCAATCTCACCGCACCCCAACCGGTCACTCAGGCCGAATTCACCAAGACTCTTGCTCGCGTGTTGAAGCGTCCGGCGTTCGTGCCGGTGCCGTCTTTCGGTCCGAAGTTGTTGCTCGGTTCCGAGTTGGCCGACGCTCTCCTGTTCACCGGCCAGCGTGTCGAGCCGAAGGTTCTGCTCGCCGATGGCTACGGGTTCGTCCACCGCGATCTCGAATCGGCTCTGCGATCACTTCTCGGCCGCCCGGCCTGAGCGAGGATCGTCGCGGTGTCGTCACTGCCCCGATCACCCCTTCCTGATTCCGTCGACGTCGCCATCGTCGGCGCCGGTCTGGCCGGACTGGCCACCGCCCGAGTGGTTCACGAAGCCGGATTTTCGGTCGCAGTGCTCGAATCATCCGACGGAGTCGGGGGTCGTGTGCGAACCGATGAAGTGGACGGGTTCTTGCTCGATCGTGGCTTCCAGGTGTTGCTCACCGCGTATCCCGAACTTCATCGCCAGTTCGACGTGACGGCGCTCGATCTGCGGGCTTTCGACCCGGGCGCACTCGTGTGGCGCAACGGTCGCGGCTACGAAGTGTCCGATCCGTTCCGCAAGCCCACGAGCGTGCTGTCCACCGCGTTGGCCCCGGTTGGTTCACCATTCGACAAGGCGCGCATCGCGTTGCTGCGACGCCGCGTGCGAACTGGTCACGCATCGCAACTACTTCGCGGCGACGACATGACCACGCGCTCACTTCTCGAGTCGTCCGGCTTCTCGAGCACCATGATCGACCGCTTCTTCACTCCCCTCGTCGGCGGCATCCAGCTCGACCCGCAACTTTCCGCGTCACGCCGCATGTTCGACGTGATCTTCCGCATGCTTGCCGACGGCGATGCCGCGGTTCCTGCTCGCGGCATGGGTCAATTGTCGGCGCAGTTGGCCTCGCGCGTCCCGGCCGACGTGATTCACCTGTCGACGCCGGTGATCGGTGTCGGTTCGGGTGAGGTGCGCGTCGACGGCGATCGGGTGGTCACGGCTCGCGCCGTGGTGGTCGCCACCGAGGGCCCGGTGGCCCGCCGTCTCGTCGACATCCCCGATGTCACCTCCCGATCGGTGTCGTGCGTCTACTTCGCCGCCGATCGCGCGCCCACCGCGTCGAAAGCCATCGTGCTCGATGGCACCGGCCGCGGTCCCGTCCTCAACATCGCCGTCATGAGCAACGTGAGTCCGGCCTACGCCCCGTCGGGCCAGCATTTGATCGCTGCCGCCATTCCCGGTCGCACCGATGGCGATCTCGAAGCCGACGCCCGTCGACAACTCGCCGGAATGTTCGGTGCGACAGTGAACTCGTGGCGCCATCTGCGCACCTACTCCATCGCCCACGGCCAGCCCGACCAATCACCGCCGTTCTCCCCCAAGAAGCCGGTGTCGTTGGGTCAGGGCCTCTTCGTGTGCGGCGATCATCGCGACACCGCGTCGATCCAAGGAGCGTTGTACTCGGGGCGTCGCACCGGTCGCGCGGTCGTGGAAACATTGTCGAGTTGATTCGAATCAGAAGACATTCATCACCAGCGAAAGCATCATCGAGGAAAGCGAGTCGTCATGGCCGGAAGTGACCCCAAGAAGATCGTGTCCGTGAACAAAGTCGTGGCCGCCACGCCGCAACAGATCTTCGATCTCCTGGCCGACCCCACGCGTCATGCCGACATCGACGGATCGGGTTCGGTGAAGGCGGCGCAGTCCGATGCACCGACCCGCTTGTCGCTGGGCGCCAAATTCGGCATGGACATGAAGATCGGCGCCCCGTACAAGATCACCAACGAAGTGGTCGAGTTCGACGAGGGCAAGCGCATCGCCTGGCGCCACTTCGGCGGTCACGTATGGCGTTACATCCTCGAGCCCACCGACGGCGGCACGTTGGTGACCGAGCAGTTCGATTACAACGGCAGCAAGTCGCAACTGATGTTGCGCGCGATCAATGCTCCGGGTCGCAACAAGAAGTCGATGATCGCCACCCTCGACCGGTTGGCGAAACTCTTCGCGTAGTCGTCAGGGCTGATACAGCCCGAACACGCCTCGCAACGCATCACTGATCTCACCCAGCGTCGCGTCGGCCCGCAACGCTTCTTTCATGGGGTACAGCACGTTCTGGGTGCCACGGGCCGCATCGGCCACGTTCTGCAACGCGGCATCGACCTTCGCGCGATCACGCTTGGCTTTGTAGTCGGCCAAGCGCGTCTTCTGGCCGCGCTCGAGCGACGGATCGATCGGGAATACCTCGGGCTCGGGGTCGTCGTCCACCGAGAACTTGTTGAGACCTACGATCACTCGCTCGTCGTCGTCGATCGACTTCGTGTACTCGTACGCCGCCTGCTCGATTTCATCCATCTGATAGCCCGACTCGATGGCGGCCACAGCACCCCCCATGTCGTCGATCTTGGCGATGTATTCGAGGGCGAGACGCTCGATTTCGTCGGTGAGCGTCTCGACGAAGTAGCTGCCCGCGAGCGGGTCGGGCGTATCGGCGATACCACTCTCGTAACCGATGATCTGCTGCGTGCGCAACGCGATACGAGCCGCCCGCTCGGTGGGGAGACTGAGCGCCTCGTCGAAGCCGTTGGTGTGCAGGCTCTGGGTACCACCCATGACTGCGGCCATCGACTGCACGGCCACGCGCACGATGTTGTTCTCGGGCTGCTGAGCCGTCAGTGTGCTTCCGCCGGTTTGCGTGTGGAAGCGCAGCAGTTTGCTGGCCTCCTTCTTCGCGCCGAAGCGCTCGGACATGATGCGGTACCAGATGCGCCGAGACGCGCGGAACTTGGCCACTTCTTCGAAGAAGTTGTTGTGGGCGTTCCAGAAGAAGGACAAGCGCGGAGCGAAATCGTCGACGTCGAGTCCGGCCGCCACCGCTGCTTCCACGTACGCGATGCCGTTGGCGATGGTGAACGCGATCTCCTGCACGGCCGTCGAACCGGCTTCGCGGATGTGGTATCCCGAGATCGAGATGGTGTTCCATTTCGGAACGTTCTTGGCGCAGTACTCGAAGATGTTGGTGATGATCCGCATCGACGGTTTGGGCGGATACACGTACGTACCGCGCGCGATGTACTCCTTCAACAGATCGTTCTGGATGGTGCCGCTGATAGCCGTGGACGGCACACCTTGCTCCTCGGCGACGAGTTCGTACATGAGCAGCAAGATGGCCGCCGTCGAGTTGATGGTCATCGACGTCGTGACCTTGTCGAGCGGCAGGTCCTTCAACAACAGGCGCATGTCGGCCATCGAGTCGATGGCCACACCGACCTTGCCCACTTCACCTTCGGCGCGAGCATGATCGGAGTCGTAACCCATTTGCGTGGGTAGGTCGAACGCGCACGACAGTCCGGTCTGGCCCGCTGCCAACAAGAACTTGAAGCGTTCGTTGGTGGACTCGGCCGTGCCGAAGCCGGCGTACTGGCGCATCGTCCACAACTTGCCGCGGTACATCGTGGGGTACACGCCGCGGGTGTAGGGCGGCTGGCCGGGGGTTCCCAATCGCTCGGCTGGATTCCAGCCCGCGAGGTCGTCGGCGGTGTAGAGAGCCTTGACCGGAATTCCCGAATCGGTGCGCTTGTCGTCACTCATCGTGTGAAGCGTAGGAGCGATTCGGCTGTACGCACCCATCCGGTGGGCACGAGTCACGACCCCGAGTCAGTGGGCGGCGACGAGTGCGATTTCCATCAGCCATTCGGGGCGCGCCAGCGCGGGCACCGTGACCAGCGTGCTCGCGACCCGATGGCCACCGAGTGCAGTGTCTCGCGCCGCCATCACCGGCGCCAAGGGCTGTCCGACCACCACGTAGGTGGTGACCGAGACGACGTCGTGCGGACCCATACCCGCGTCGGCGAGGATCGCGGTGAGGTTGGCCCACACGGTCTGCGCCTGGTCGGCGATGGACGGCGGAACCGATCCGTCGGGACCGATCGGCACGATGCCCGAGGTGTGAAGCCAGCGCTGAGTCGACTCCGAGACGATCGCGTGGGCGTAGTTGGCCGCGGTCGGGGCGATGGATGCCGGTGCGATCTCACGGTTCATCGCCCCAGTGTGTCATTCGAGCCGGCACGACACGAGATGGGACCAGCGCCGACCCGAAGTGGGACCTTCGTCCCTGCTGATGACGCGAGGCGCTTCGTACCGTGCGATGCGTGAAGACCACTCGACTCGTTCTCCCCCTCCTCGTCACCCTCGTGTCGGTGTCGGTCGCCTGCGCCGACGACACCGCCGATGTCGCCGCACCAGAACCGACATCGGCTCCGACCGGTGATGGGAGCAGTAACGGAACCACTGACAGCGCGCCACCGGCCGAGACTCTTCCGCCGTACGAGGCTCCGATCGGCGACATCGTGGGCGAGGCACTCACCGCCGGACAGTTCTTCACTTTGGCTGGATTGCTGGTGGAGGCCGATCTCGTACAGGCACTGCGCAGCGACGGTCCATTCACGGTCTTCGCGCCCACCGACGACGCGTTCGGAACTGTTCCGGCCGCGACGATGGATGCTGTGTTCGCCGACCGCGAACTGATGACGGCTGTGCTCACTTATCACGTGGTACCTGGCGCGTTCGCTGCGGCCGACCTCACTGACGGCCAGGAGCTCGAGACGCTGCAGGGCCAGACGTTGCTCGTGACCAAGACGGGAGATTCGGTGAAGGTCAACGGGGTCGATGTGGTCGCCGCGGATGTGCCGGCCACGAACGGCGTGATTCACGTGATTGGCGGGGTCCTGGTCCCTGAGGGCTGATCACGTCGTTCTCGGAGTCCGACCCCCGGCCGAGTAGGTCTAGCCTCGGATCCATGACCACCACCGAAGATCCGTCATTGCG
>CAZELU010000005.1:73890-78880 GCA_964513215.1 uncultured Bifidobacterium sp. | reverse complement strand
GTCAACGCCAACGGCCTGACCCTCACGGGAGCAGGTTCGACTTTCATCAAGAACCTGTTCGATGCCTGTATCCCCGAGTACAACGACATTTCGAACGACACCGTGTCCTATGGCGGCGGAGGTTCGGGAGCTGGCCGAACCGCGATCATCAATGGAACCGCCGATTACGCGGCGACCGAGGGTCGCTTCGGTTCGAATGACAAGCCTCCGGCAGACTTCACGTACGTTCCGCTGGTCGCGGGTCCGGTGGCCATCGCCTACAAGAACTCCAATCTCACCGGAACTCTGCAGCTGAGCCCGGCGACGATCGCCAAGATCTTCTCGGGGCAGATCACGACGTGGAACCACTCCGACATCGCCGCGGAGAACCCGACTCTGACCCTGCCGTCGAACAACATCATCGTCGTGTATCGAGCCGACAGCTCGGGAACCTCGACGGTGTTCACTGGTTATCTGAACGCGACCGCCAAGGACATCTGGACCAAGTCGGCGTCGGGAACCTTCGCGAGCGCAACCCCGAGTGGAAACCCGCCGGCGGGCTCGATTGCCGCGCCCGGTTCGGATGGTGTGATCAACAAAGTCGCATCCACCGAGGGCTCGATCACCTATGTGGAGTTGTCGTTCCAGAAAGAGAACCTCGGTGACGGAGTCAAGGCGGCGAGCGTGCGCAACGCCGCCGGTGCCTATGTCGCTCCGACTCCGGTTGCTGCTGCAGCTGCAGTAGCCAATCTCCCGGCCGGAAACTTCGATCAGGCCACGGGTTGGATCCAGCCCGACTACCTGACGCCGACCGCTAACGCCTACTCACTCACCGGAATCGCCATGGGTATCGCGCGCAAGAACTACTCCGACAAGCAGGGTTCGGTTCGCGATTTCTTCAACTACATCTTGAACACCTGCTCGAAGGCGCAGGCGCCTGTTCTCGGCTACGCCAATCTCACGGGGCCGACCTTGCGGTTCGCCCAGTCCCGGGCGGCTCTCGTTGCGTCGATTGGCAATCCCGCTCTCACCACCGTGAAGCGCAACCAGACCATTACTGGCACGAATCTCGCGCTGGCGGCTGGTCTCTCGGGGACTCCGAAGTTGAGAGTTACCAAGGGCGGATCGAACTGCCGCGTCGTGAGGACCGACCTTCGTGGAACGCGCGCCGGAGCGTGCACTGTGGCGGTGACTGTCGGAACTACCACCGTCAATGTCAACGTGACCGTCACCCGGTGATCGGCCCAACTCAAGCCGTCAACTAACAGTCCTGAGGTACTGGGTGGGGCTCTGTGAGGGGCCCCACCCAGTCCTGTTGTCGAGAAAGGAAGCGTTCATGGAAAGGATCGAGATGTCGTCGGAGCAACCTACGGAGGGAGCAGCCGTCAGCGGGGGTGACGTTCTGGGACGGGCCGAGGTCGAGACGGAGACCGGGCGTGACTCTCGTCTGCTCGTTCCGAACGGAACGCCGGGACTCGAAACTCAAGGCGTGCACGCGTGGTTCGGTAAGCACCATGCTCTCGAAGACGTATCGTTGCGTTTTCCCAGCAACTCGATCACCGGTCTCATCGGGCCATCTGGCTGTGGCAAGAGCACCTTCCTGCGACTGCTCAATCGGATGCACGAGTTCATCCCGGGTGCCGCCCTCGCTGGCCGCGTTCTCCTCGATGGCGAGGACATCTACGATCCCGATGTGAATCCGACCCAGATTCGCCTGAAGGTCGGCATGGTCTTCCAGAAGCCCAACCCTTTCCCCGCGATGTCGATCGCCGACAACGTGTTGGCCGGTCTTCGGCTCGCGCGAATCAAGACTTCCAACAAGACCGAACTCCTCGAGGACTGTCTGCAGCGCGCCGGCCTCTGGAAAGAAGTGAAGGACCGTTTGAAAGCCAATGCGGGATCTCTGTCGGGAGGTCAACAGCAGCGTCTGTGCATTGCTCGTGCTCTCGCGGTCAAGCCCGAGGTGCTGTTGATGGACGAGCCGTGTTCGGCTCTCGACCCGGGCTCCACCTTGCGTATCGAGGAAACGGTCGTCCAACTGTCCGAATCGATGACGATCATCATCGTCACGCACAACATGCAGCAGGCGGCACGGGTATCCGATTACTGCGCCTTCTTCTTGTCGGATGGCGGGCCGGGTCGTGTTGTCGAGGCCGGCCTCACCTCGACGATCTTCACCAACCCGGTCGACCCCCGCACCGCCGACTACGTGCAAGGTCGTTTCGGCTGATCATCCCTGAATCGAGTGCGTGAAAAAGCCCACCGTTCCCGGTGGGCTTTTTCATCGGATCAGTCCGCCCGAGAGCGGAGTGAAGGACTAGCGACGCTTCTTGGCGGCCTTCTTCGGAGCAGCCTTCTTGGCCGTCTTCTTGGGGGCTGCTTTCTTCGGAGCAGCCTTCTTGGCCGTCTTCTTCGGTGCGGCCTTCTTCGGAGCCGGCGCCGGAGTCGAGCGCTTGGTGTTCAACTTCGGTGCAGGAGCGGCTCCGAGTGCGATGTCCTTGAAGCCCTTGAGCGCCGTGATCTTGGCGACGGTCTTGGCCTTCACCTTGATCTGCTCTCCAGTCGCTGGGTTGCGAGCCATGCGCGCGGGGCGCTTGATCTTCGCGAACTTGGCGAATCCGGAGATGTTGACGATCTCGCCCTTCGCAACAGTGGCCAAGATGACGTCGATGGTTCCTTCGACGAGCTTGCCCGCTGTCTTGTTGTCGACATCGGTGTGGAGTGCTACTGCCTGGATGAGGTCACGTTTCTTCATGCGCGAAAACCTAGTGCGGGCTCTGTTGCCGGTGGTGGATACCCGGGCCGATTCGCGCGGTTTTTTCGGACTTTTTGGGGATCGGCGCCATCCGCCCGATCCGTCGATCGTCAGTCGACGAAGAGCATTCGGTCGTAGATGTCGTTGACCATGTCGGTCCACCGGGCCAGTTCATCGGGGCCAGCTTCCAGATCGAAGCCGATGATCACGCGTCCGAGAACCACCGCCTGGAGAAAGTTGCCGATCATGCGCGCTGGATGCTTGCGGGTGATCAACCCCCGCTGCTGGGCGTCGCCGATGACTTGGGCGAAGTCGTCCGACAGCCGAGTCTGAGCCTCGGCCAACCACTGGGAGAATTCGGGGCGTCCTTTGGTGCCGGCGATGATGGCGCAACGCTCGACTCGCTGGGCGGTGCGAGACAGATCGGCCACGAACTCCGTGATCAGGCGCATGCTCGACCGCAGTTCGTCGCGGGTGGAGGCTTGGGCGGCCAACATCCGGATAGGTCCGATGCTCTCGTGGATCATCGCCTCGAACTGGCGAGCGCGGGCGGCCGCGATGAGTCCGTCGCGTGACCCGAATGCCATGTACAGCGAACTCTTGGAGATGCCGGTGCGCTCCATCAGTGTCTCGATCCGGAAGCCCGACTCACCCGATTCCTCGAGAATGGTGATGGTGACGGCCACGACCTGGTCGAGGTCGGGAATGTGCCGAGGGGCGCGCTGGCGAACTTTCACTGGTGGAAAACCTAGCCCACTACAAGGAAATCGCGGGGAATCGGATGGTTCAGAAGCCCCAGGTGTGGAAGTGGTCGAACCACTCGCGCGCGGTGGCCAGGATCTGGGCCTCGGTCATCGCGTTCAGATTGCTGTCCATCGCGCCGACGACCTTGGCCGCGATGGCGGGATGCTTGCGCTCCAGAAACTGAGTGAATCGCAGGATGTGGTCGGCCTTGCCCTTGCCATGTCCGACGATGAGGATCTCGTTGGCGCCCTCGACCGCTCGGGCGATCGACTCGTAGAACCGCTGATTGTCGTGGTCGGTGTCGTGACCGCGGTTGTGCTGAGCCTGGCGCACGTGGTGGTGCTGACCCATGTCGCTCGGCGCGTGCAGACGTTGCGGCACGGCACCTTTCTCCATGCCGGCGTTCCAGACTCGGGCTTCGTCCCGTGTGATCGCCACGATCGCCATGGCACTTCGAGCAGTGATCGTCATCGCAAGTCCTCCGACCCGTCACGGTACGGACGGTCCTGTCGGCGTGACAGCCGACGGATGTACTCGGTTGCGGGACATGCCCAGTACCGTGAGTTTCGTGAACGGCGCCGAAGCCCTGCTGCGCACTCTGGTCGCTTCGGATGTCGAGGTGTGTTTCGCCAATCCGGGCACGTCCGAGATGCACTTCGTCGCCGCCCTCGACCGTGTACCAGGAATGCGCGCCGTGCTCGGTCTGTTCGAAGGTGTCGTCACCGGTATGGCCGACGGATACGCCCGAATGGCCGGCAAACCGCCTGTCACCTTGCTGCACCTCGGGCCAGGACTCGCCAACGGCTTGGCCAATTTGCACAACGCCCGGCGGGCTTCGTCACCGATCGTCAACGTGGTGGGTGATCACGCCATCACACATGCGCAATACGACGCGCCTCTGGCATCGGATGTGGTCGGGTTCGCGCGCCCGGTCTCGGCCTGGGTCCATTCGGCGGTGAGTTCCCGCACCGTGGGTGCCGACGCGGCCCGCGCCGTGCAAGCCGCCCGACAGCATCCGGGTCAGATCGCCACGCTGATCCTTCCGGCCGACGTGGCCTGGAACGAGGGAGCTTCTCCGGCTCCCGCGCTCGTGCCGGTGGGTCCGGCCGAGGTGTCGAGTGAAGCAATCGCGGCGGCCGTGGCCGCGGTTCGGTCGGCCGGACCGCGGGCCGCCATCTTGATGCGGGGAGACGCACTGCACGATCGCGGACTCCGAGCCGCGGGCCGGATCGCCGCCGCTACTGGCGCACGGTTGCTGTGCGACACGTTCGCACCGCGCCTCGCACGCGGCGCCGGTCGAGTGGCGGTCGAACGTCTGCCGTACTTCGCCGAACAACTCGTCGACTCGTTGTCGTCGATCGAGCATCTGATCATCGTCGGCTCGAAGCCACCGGTCTCGTTCTTCGCGTACCCCGGCAAGCCGGGCTGGTGCACTCCCGAGGGCGCGGCCATCACCTACTTGGCTCACGCGCACGAAAACGGTGTGACTGCTCTCGAAGCGGTCGCCGCCGA
>CAZELU010000005.1:0-73790 GCA_964513215.1 uncultured Bifidobacterium sp. | reverse complement strand
ACTTGGCTCACGCGCACGAAAACGGTGTGACTGCTCTCGAAGCGGTCGCCGCCGACTTCTCGGCCAAACCAGTGGTGGTCGATCTGGCGTTGCCCGACGAACCAGTGGGACCCCTCAATCAGTTCACGATCGGTCAGGTGATCGCGCGGTATCTGCCCGACAACGCGATCGTGTCGGACGAGGCCGCGACCAATGCCGTCGGGCCGGGATTGGCGCTCGCGACGGCCCGTCCGCACGATCACTTGTCGCTCACCGGCGGCTCGATCGGTCAGGGTCTACCGCTCGCTGGCGGTGCCGCCGTTGCCTGTCCCGATCGCAAGGTGGTGTGTCTGCACGGTGACGGCGGCGCTATGTACACGGTGCAGTCACTCTGGACGCAGGCCCGCGAGAACCTCGATGTCACCACGGTCATCTTCTCGAACCGCGCGTACTCAATTCTTCAGATCGAACTCTCGCGCACGGGAGCACGCGATCTCTTGGGCGAGGGTGACAACAAAGCGCTGTCGATGTTCGACCTGTCGAACCCCGATCTCGATTGGGTGCAGTTGGCGGGTGGCATGGGTGTCTCGGCGGTGCGAGTGCACGACATCGCCGAGTTCTCGAGCGCGTTTCAGTCGGCCATGAAGCAACGTGGCCCGCGTTTGATCGAAGCGGTTCTCTGATCAGGCGCGCCGGACGAGGCGCACCACCGGGATCACACGTGGTGCCGCTTTGGCTTCGTATTCGTCGTACTGCGGAAAGATCGTCTTCATGATCGACCACAAGCGTGCGCGTTCGGTTGGTTCGTCGACGACGTGAGCGGTGGCCCAGAACTGATCGGCGACCACCTGCAACCACACGTCGGGATTGGCGAGCATGTTGTCGAGCCACACCGGGTTGTCGGGGGCTCCGCCTTTGGAAGCGATGAGAACGAGGTCGTCACCGTCGCGTCCGTAGATGAGCGCACTGCGCGTCCATTTGCCCGACGACTTGCCCTTCACGGTGACGAGCAAACAGGGGAGGCCGCGCCACAGGTGTCCGTCCTCGCCGTTGGTCGCAACGTAACGCTCGATGTGTTCGCGAACGAACGGAGTGGGGCTGTCGTGAATGGGTGACGGGGCGGCGGAACTCATGAGAGACGGTCTAGTGCGGTCCGCAGGTCTTCGCACAAGTCGTGAGCAGACTCGACCCCGACGCTCAGACGAACGAGCGAGTCGGGGACCTGAAGCGGCGATCCGGCCGCCGATGCGTGCGTCATGCGACCGGGATGCTCGATGAGGCTCTCGACGGCTCCCAACGATTCGGCCAGCGTGAAGATTCGCGTGCTCTTGGCCACGGTGAGGGCGGCGTCGACGCCACCTTTCAACGTGAAACTGACCATGCCGCCGAAATCGTTCATCTGCTTGGCGGCAGCCGCGTGACCCGGATGGTCGGGTAGTTGCGGATACAGCACGCGATCGACCGCGGGGTGGCCGAGCAACAGATCGACGACCGCGCGGGCGTTCGAGCAGTGCCGTTCCATGCGCAAGGCGAGGGTCTTCACGCCACGCAACACCAAGTAGCAATCGAACGGAGCCGGAACCCCGCCGGCGGCGTTCTGCGTGTAGCGCAGGCGCTCGGCCAGAGAGTCGTCGTTGAGTGCGAGGAAACCGCCGACCACGTCACTGTGGCCGCCCAGGTACTTGGTGGCCGAGTGGACCACGATGTCGGCACCGTGGTCGAGCGGCTGCTGCAGATACGGAGTGGCAAAGGTGTTGTCGACGACGACGATCGCACCGTTCGCATGGGCGACCTCGGCCACGGCCGCGATGTCGATGCACGTGAGTAACGGATTGGTGGGAGTCTCGAGCCAGACGATCGTGGTGTCGCTCGGCCAATTGGCGCGCAGAGACGCCACATCGGTGAGGTCGACTGCGCTCCACGGAAATCCGAGTGGCGACCACACTTTGGCGATGAGGCGGAACGTTCCGCCGTACGCATCGTTGCCCAGCAAGACGCGACCACCGGGCGGCAGCAGGCGCAGGACGTTGTCTTCGGCGGCCAGGCCACTGGCGAACGCGAGTCCGTGCTTGGCGTTCTCGAGCGATGCCACACACGCTTCGAGAGCTGAACGAGTGGGATTGCCGCTACGCGAGTATTCGAAACCCTTGTGCTCACCCACACTCGACTGGGCGAAGGTGGTGCTGAGGGTGATGGGGGTGACGACGGCACCGGTGGTGGGGTCGGGATCCTGGCCGACGTGAATCGCGCGGGTTTCGAAACCCCAGCCGCTCTGGGCTTCGAGGTCACCCACGACGCGACTCGTTCTCGTTGGCCACCACTTCGAAATACTGCAACAAGTCGGTGCGTGTGAGGACGCTCAACGGGCGACCGCCCGACAACACCAACAGAGCCGGTGCTCGATCGAGCATCTCGACGGCCTTCGACACCTTCTGACCCACGCCGATGGTGGGCAACTTGGGTCCCATCACCTTTTCGACTTCGGTGTTCATGACGGACGGATCGGCGTAGATGGCTTCCATCAGTTCGAGTTCGTCGACCGATCCCGACACTTCGGCTGCTGCGAAAGGCGGCGTGTTCTTGCACACCGGCAACTGGCTCACACCGTTGGCGCGCATCACGTCGATAGCGTGACGCACCGTGCTCGACGGATTGACATAGAGAAGCGACGGCGTGTCACCACGGGTGTCGAGTACGGCGCCGACGCACTGGTCGCATTCGCGCAGGAATCCGAAGTTGGCCATCCAGTCGTCGTCGAACACGCGCGACAGGTATCCGCGGCCGGAGTCGGGATTGAGCACCACGACGATGTCGTTCGGGGCGGCGTTCTTGGCCACCTTGATGGCTGCGGCCACCGCCAGGCCGCCGGACCCGCCGATGAGAATTCCTTCGGTGCGGCTCACTTCGCGCGCCATGAGGAACGCTTCCTCGTCGCTCACGGGGATCACCTCGTCGTACAAGTCGGGATCCCATGCGGCCGGGTAGAAGTCTTCGCCCACACCTTCCACGAGATACGGACGGCCCGAACCACCCGAGAACACCGAGGCGTCCGGATCGGCGGCCACGATTCGCACGTTCGGGTTCTGCTGCTTCAGGTAACGCGCCGTGCCCGTGATGGTTCCGCAGGTTCCGGCACCAGCCACAAAGTGGGTGACACGACCTCCGGTCTGTTCCCAGATCTCGGGGCCGGTCGTCTTCACGTGGGCGAGAGGGTTGTTGGGATTGGCGTACTGATTGGGACGAAACGCGTTGCGTTCGTACGTGAGTCGTTCGGCCACCTTGTAATAGCTCGACGGATCATCGGGTGGAACCGCAACCGGACACACCACCACTTCGGCGCCGTACGCGCGCAGGAGCGACACCTTCTCGGGAGCCACCTTGTCGGTCATGACGAACACGCAGTTGTAACCGCGCTGCGCCGCGACGATCGCCAGGCCCACGCCGGTGTTGCCGCTGGTCGGTTCGACGATCGTTCCGCCGGGTTGCAGGAGGCCGTCGCGCTCGGCAGCCAAGATCATCTCGAGAGCCGGGCGATCTTTGGCCGAGCCGCCAGGGTTGGTGGTCTCCATCTTCATGGTCAGCACCGACGGGATGTCGTACTTCTCGGAAATCTTGCGAAGGCGAACCAACGGGGTTGCGCCGATGAGGTCGATCACCGAGTCGGCGATGTGCGTGCCGTGCAGACGAGCGTCGAGTGAATCGTCACCCCAAGGCATGCGGTCAGCGTAACGGCGCGACGAGGTCGCTCAGCCAGCCGGGTAGGCGAACCGGACGACCCTTGTCGTTGACGCACGCATGCACCGTGGTGGCGGTGGACGTGACCGTGCCGGCGACCGTGAGCAGGTACTGGATCGTGAACGAGGCTCGGGTGGCCGAGGTGACGCGGAGGTGAACGGTCACCACCTCGTCGAAGTGGAGGGGCTGGCGGTAGGCGACATGGGCTTCGAGCACCGCGTAGTCGACACCATCGCGACGCTCGGCCTCGTAGGGGTGGCCGATCGACCGCAGGTATTCCACGCGGGCTTCTTCCAAGTAGGGCAGGTAGCGGCTGTGGTGGACGATGCCCATGGCGTCGGTCTCGGCGAAGCGAACACGGATGTCGTGGTGGAAGACGTAACTCCCGGGATCGGTTTCACGAATCGAAGACGGCTCAGGTGAACGCGGCGCCACGAGATGACCGTACCTTGCCGGAGTATTGAGCGAATTCTTCGCATAAGGTGGGGGAGACGGGCAGG
Organism: uncultured Bifidobacterium sp.; assembly: GCA_964513215.1. Taxonomy (GTDB): domain Bacteria; phylum Actinomycetota; class Acidimicrobiia; order Acidimicrobiales; family Ilumatobacteraceae; genus Casp-actino8. The sequence continues at coordinate 69,576 of CAZELU010000005.1, read as the reverse complement.
TCGCCCGGTCCAGACAGAAACGAGTACCGCCGTGGCAATCGGCACAGTGAAGTTCTTCAATGCAGAGAAGGGTTACGGGTTCATCTCCCGCGAGGACGGCCCCGACGTGTTCGTCCACTTCTCTCAGATCCAGGCGAAGGGCTTCAAGACCCTGCAAGAGGGTCAGAAGGTCGAGTTCGAAGTCGGACCCGGCCGCAAGGGCGACGAAGCCCGCGACGTTCGCGCCGTCGACTGACGCTCACGCGCCGATCGGCGCAACCACCGCGTTCAGTAACGCGATCAGAACACTCGGCTCGACTTCGATGTCGAGTCCGCGTCGTCCACCCGATACGAAGATCGTGTCGGCCAACTCGCACGTCTCGTCGATCACCGTCGGCAACCTTTTACGTTGTCCGAAGGGACTGATTCCGCCGACCACGTAACCCGTGAGCCGTTCGGCGTCTCGTCGATCGAGCATCTCGGCCTTCTTGGCGCCCAGCGCATGGGCGATGCCTTTGAGCGACAACTGCATCGATACGGGCACGATGCCGACGGCATGTTGTGTGTTCGTTCCGTGCAACGTGACCAACAGCGTCTTGAAGACACGAGCCTCTTCCACGCCCAGAGCGGCGGCGGCAGCTTTGCCGTATCCGAGTTCACCGGGGGCGATCTCGTTGTCGAATTCGTGGACCGAGTAGACGACTCGGGCGGCTTCGAGGGCCACGATTGCTGGTGTTCCGCCGGCCATGGTGAATCGGTGTCGACCCTAGTCAGCGAGTGTTTGTTACGTCTGTCCTCGTCCGGTACGACCCACCCGAGTGCGGAATCGTTAGAGTTCCTCAACCCCCCAACGAACCCGTATGACCGCTCAGCACCCCGATTTCGACCTCGAACAGGCGCACATCGACCGGGCCTACGACTGCCTCGAGCGGAGTCGTCAGGACGCCTGGAAGGTCCGGGGTCTCACCGAAGCCGGCACCGGGGGCACGTTCCAGAACCGCTTCGAGCGCAACGCGATCGACGAGCAGTTGGTGCGTCGCCTCACCGAACTCGAACTCGGAGACGCCGCCTTGGTGTTCGGCCGCATCGATCGAGTGAGCGACGACGTGCCGGGCACCGAGAGCTTCCACATCGGCCGCCTGGCCGTGGCCGACGAAAACCGCGACCCGGTCGTGGTGGACTGGCGCGCCCCGGTGGCCGAGCCGTTCTACCGAGCCACCGGTCGCCAGCCCATGGGCCTGGCTCGGCGTCGCCACTTCGTGGTCGAAGGGCCGAAGTTGCTCGGTATCGAAGACGAACTGTTCGGAGAAGGTCATCTCGGCATCGGGCACGACGACGGACTCGCCGATGGTGCGGTCATCCACTCCAGCGGTCTGCGCGGGTACTCCACACTCATGGCGTCGATCGAGCGCGGCCGCACGGGTCAACTCGGCGACATCGTGGCCACCATTCAGGCCGAGCAGGACGAGATCATCCGTTCACCGCAAGCCGGGGTGCTGGTGGTGCAAGGTGGGCCCGGCACGGGCAAGACCGTGGTGGCACTTCACCGCGCCGCGTACCTGCTGTACACCAATCGCTTTCCACTCGAAGACCAAGGTGTTCTCGTCATCGGACCGAACCGTGTGTTCCTGCGCTACATCGAACGCGTTTTGCCGTCGCTCGGTGAGGCGGGTATCGAACAAGTGGTTCTGGCCGATCTCGTACCCGACGTGTTGGTGGCCTCACCGGCCGACGTCGATGCGTTTCGTGATTCGGCCCTCGGTGCGCGCACCAAGGGTGATGTGCGCATGGTCGATGTGATCGACAAAGCCGTGCTCGACCGGGAGCGCGCGTTGCGTGACGACATCGTGCTTCCGTTCCGGACCGGTTACGTGCGTCTGCGGGCCTCAGAGTCCGAGCGCATCATCAAGGCGGCTCGCCGTCGTTTTCGCCGTCACAACTCCGGCCGCAAGTGGGTCGAGAACGAGGTCTGGGCCTCGGTGGCATCGTCGTGGCGTGAAGGCAACGTGTCGGCCGCCGAGATGCGCGACGCCTTGCGTGGCACCGACGAGATGCGCGCGGCCTTCGAGCGCATGTGGCCTTTGCTCACACCGGCCCAGTTGCTGCACGACCTCTTCGGTTCGAAGGCGTTGCTCAAGTCGGCTGGTCAGAAGTATCTCTCCGAGGAAGAAATCGACTCGCTTCATCGCCCTCGTTCGGCTGATGTCAACGACGTTCGCTGGACCGAAGCCGATGTCGCGTTACTCGACGAAGCCTTCGTCGCTCTCGGACCGAAGCCGGGCAAGAACGGCAAGATCGACGAAGCCGACGAGATTCGCACCTACGGACACATCGTCGTCGACGAGGTTCAAGACCTCACCCCGATGCAGTTGCTCATGGTCGCCCGTCGCTCGTTGTCGGGTTCGATGACCATCGTGGGCGACATTGCCCAGGCCACCGGTCCACACGCACCCGAGTCGTGGGACGACGTGCTTCAGCACCTGTCAGCACCTCGTCGTGGACGCGACGACGTGAATCGGGTGATTGGCCTCTCGGTCGGCTACCGCATCCCGGGTCAGATCATGGAGTTGGCGAATCGCGTGATGGAAGCTGCCACTCCCGGTCTGCGTGCACCCACGGCCGTGCGACTCGGCCCCGAGCCGCCAGCGTTCGTGGCGGTGTCGCAACACGAACTCCTCGACGCGGTGGTCGCCACCACGACGCGCATGGTCGAGTCGGTCGGTGGCGGCAACGTGGCCGTGGTAACTCCCAATGGCCTGGCCGAGAACGTGTCGCTCGCATTGTCCGCGGCTCGTATCGAGCACGGTCGAGCCTCGCGAACCGGCCTCGACACCGGGGTCACGGTGGTGCCGGTGAGTCTGGTGAAGGGTCTCGAACTCGACGGTGTGGTGGTGGTCGAACCCGGTCACATCGTGGCGGACGAACGCGAAGGGATGCGCTCGCTCTACGTGGCGCTCACACGGTCGACGCAACGGCTGGCGATCGTCCACGCCGATCCGCTACCCGCGCCGCTGCGCCTCGAGTAGTACTCGGCGTAGAAGTCAGAAGTCGGCGAGATAATCGTCGATCACGATGCGGGCGAACTTGGCCGCTTTGTCGGCATCGGCCGGACGATTGCGCTCGACCGCTGTGCGGGCTTGAGCGACCATACGGGCGAGTGTCTCGGCGGCCTCCGGATCGTTGGCTTCCACTTCGTTGACCGCCGCGGTCCAGATCGCTTCGATCACCGTGAGTTGATCGATCTTGGTTCCGTCGGGTTTGGCCACGTTGTCGGGACGCGGACCGATGCGCGACGACAGAATCGCCATCTCGTCGGCGAGTCGGGGAAGCAGCTCGGATGCGGAACCCTGCGGAATCGTCACCACCGCGGCGACGGTGGTGGATGGTGAGATGCGCGAATCGTCGAACGTGGTGGCGCCGCATGCGCTGGCGAACGTTGACGACGCGACGAGGGCACACGCAGCGAGAGAGCGACGAGTGAACATCGATGTTCAGGCGGTGACGAGGATGCGGGCCGAGGCGAACGAATCGACGTCGATCGAGCGACCTTCGATCTCGACCGCGACCGAACCATCGGTGTTGATGTGCGCAATCTGACCCGAGCGACCGGGCAGCATGCTCGAACTCTGCAGGAAGTCGAGCAATCCCGGAGTGAACTCGAGTTCTTCGGGGATACGAGCGACGGTGAACGACGATCCAGCGGTGAGGCTTCCGAGCGGAAGGAGATCGGGGAGGATGTAACTCGAACCAGGAATCGGATTGCCGTGCGGGCAGGTGGTGGGCGAGCCGAGCAGACGGTTCATGGCGGTCTCGACCGAGTCGCTCATGACGTGCTCCCACTTGCCGGCTTCCTGATGCGCCTCGGCCCAACTGAGACCGAGGACGTCGGTGAGGAAACGTTCGGCCAGACGATGACGACGTACGACCTTCTGTGCGAGTTCGAGGCCCGACGGGGTGAGCGAGATCACTTGGCCGTCGGCGGTGACGAGCCCGGCTTTGCGCATCTTCTCGATCATCTGCGAGACCGAGGCGCGACTCACACCGATTCGCTCGGCGATACGTGCGCGGATCACATCGAAATCGTCCTCGCCGAGTTCGAAGATGCACTCGCAGTACTCCTCGAAGGCGGGGTGACGGTCGGACGACGGGATCACGAATACGAGGCTAGTCGTGGGTTGGCGATGGCTCTACTGTGGCGACGTGGCCGATGACCAGTGGTTGCCGCCTCCCCCCACCTGGGTCGATCCGCCGCGTCGATCGTGGCGTCCTCTCGTGGTCTCCACGTTGTTGGTGGCGGTTGTCGCGGCCGTGGTCGTGATCGTGGCGGCGGCTTTTCTCGGCGGCGACGATCGCGATCAATCGGAGATCAGCCGAGCCTTCCAGTCGTATGTCGACGGCATCGAGTTCCAGAGTGACGGCTTCGCCGAACTCGCCGAGTGCCCGGTTGGTTCGCCGGCCGAATGGGCCCGTGAAGTGAGCGATTCGATCGATTTGGCCGCTGACGTCGCCGACGGCGACGAATACAGCGAAGCGTACGAGCGCGCAGCGGATTACCCCGCCCTCGTCCAATGCTTCGTGACGAGCGATGTGAGCGATGGTCTCGGTCCCACGTCGTTCGGTGTGTCGGTGTCCGATCTCCCGTCTGGCTCGTATCGATCGTTCCTCACGTTTGAGGCCTACGGAGAAGATGTCGACGTGTCCGTCGACATCCAGACACGTCAGGGTGTGGACGGGCTCGACGGTGACGTCTTCGGATACTGCTACCGGGGCGAAGAAGTGAGTGGCTGTGGCGCCGACTTCGTCGACCGCGAGAACGGTGTGGCCCTGAGCGTGTACGTGCAGGGGATCGATCGAACGGCTGACGAGGCCGTGGTGGCACTCGAGGAAGTTCTCGACGACATGGTGGAAGCGCTACTGGAAGGAGCGCGGACGAATCGCACACCCGTCACCATTCCGGGTGCCGACCTCTGACCGCGAGTCAGCTCACTCGAAGACGACGCCCTGAGCCAGCGGAAGATCGTTGGAGTAGTTGACCGTCGCGGTGGAGCGTCGCATGTACGCCTTCCACGAATCGCTACCGCTCTCGCGGCCGCCACCGGTCTCCTTCTCGCCCCCGAAGGCACCGCCGATTTCAGCACCGGACGGACCGATGTTCACGTTGGCGATTCCGCAGTCGCTACCGGACGGTCCGGTGAAGCGCTCGGCTTCGCGCAGATCGGTGGTGAAGATGCTCGACGCGAGCCCTTGCGGAACGTCGTTCTGGAGAGCGATGGCCTGATCGAAGTCGTCGTAGGCCATCACGTAGAGGATCGGCGCGAATGTTTCGGTGCGCACGATGTCGGTCTGGTCGGGCATGCGGACGACGGCCGGTTGAACGTAGGCGGCATCGGGGGAGGCGTCGGCATGAACTCGATCACCACCGACGACGGTTCCACCGTCACGACGCGCCTGTTCGAGTGCGGCCTGCATGGTCTGCAGCGACGTCATCGAGATGAGCGGGCCGACCAAGGGTTCGTCGACGAGCGGATTGCCGATGCGCAATGACGCGAACGCCCGCGACACACGGTCGGCCACTTCGTCGACTCGTGAGCGATGCACGATGAGACGTCGCAACGTGGTGCACCGCTGTCCGGCGGTACCGGCGGCCGCGAAGGTGATGCCACGTACGGCCAGATCGAGATCGGCGCTCGGCGTGACGATCGCAGCGTTGTTGCCACCGAGTTCGAGAATCGAACGACCGAAACGGGCGGCCACCACCGGTGCGACCTCGCGGCCCATGCGCGTGGAGCCGGTCGCCGACACCAAGGGGGCCCGACGATCGGCCACGAGTGACTTGCCCACCTCGGCGTCGCCCGACACGATCTGGAAGAGTTCGGCCGGTGCACCGGCGGCGAGGGCGGCTCGACGAGCGAGAACATTGGTGGCCACCGCGGTGACCGTCGATGCATCCGAAGGCTTCCACACCACCGGGTCGCCGCAGATGATGGCCAGTGCGGCGTTCCACGACCACACGGCAACCGGGAAGTTGAACGCGGTGACGACGGCGATGGGCCCGTACGGATGCCATGTTTCGGTGAGGCGGTGCCCCGGTCGCTCGGTCGCGATGGTGAGACCGTGCAACTGGCGCGACAGGCCCACGGCGAAGTCGCAGATGTCGATCATCTCTTGAACTTCGCCGAGTGCTTCCGAGCGGATCTTGCCCGCCTCGATCTGGACCAGCGTGGCGAGATGATCTTTGTGGCGACGCAACTCTTCGCCCAGGAGTCGAATCACTTCGCCGCGGCGTGGTGCCGGCACGTCGCGCCACGACACGAACACCTCCGACGCGATGGCCAGTGCATGGTCGACACTCGATGCCACGTGCGCACTCGACACCCGGTCGTACTCGAGGCCGTTGATGGGGGAGCGGGCGACCGCACCAGAACCGCCCAATGCGTCGTTGGCACCGAGAGCGTCGAGCGCTTCGGCAGCGAGACGACGAATGTCGGCGGCGGATGACGCGGTGAAAGACGCGCGGGTCATGATGACAACTCCTTCGAGTCAGTCGACGACGAGCGACGGTACGAAGATGCGTGACGCCGGAGAACCCGCATCGATCGCGTCGGCGGCGAGGATGACGGCGGCTCCGGTGTACGCGGTTCGTTCGCCCGCCGGGAAGTTCTCGCGGCTCGGGTACACCACACCGGTCCAGTACGAACCGTCATCGTGGCGATGAGCGCGCGTCCAGAGAAGCAGATCGGTCGCGGTAGCGATGTCGCCGGCCGCGGTGTGGGCGAGCGAGCATTCGGCGGTCTCGGCCGCGGTGACCCACGGTTCGTCGCTCACACAACGGATGCCGCGACCCTCCATGGCGAAGGTGTCCCAACTCTGCGCCAAACGTGCTCGCGCGGCATCGCCTTCCATCGCGTTGGTGAGCACCGGGTAGTACCAGTCCATCGCCCATCGTGTCTTGGGTTCGAAAGCATCGGGTCGTGTGCAGATGACCGTGCGCAACGTGTCGGCGGCCTGGCGCCAATGGGGACGCTCGTCACCCACGAGGTCGGCCAGTTCGGCGGCACAGGTGAGCGCGTGCCAGATGGACGAGGATCCGGTGAGAAGTGCGTAGTCCCACGGCGAAGCGTGTTCTTCTCGGGCCCACAAAATGGTTCCGTCGTGGCGGCGCATCGACAGCACCCATTCGATGGCACGCTCGACAGTGGGCCACATGTAGTCGACGAATCCACGATCCCAGGTGCACAACCAGTGGTGCCACACGCCAGCGGCGACGTACGCGCACACGTTGGTGTCGAGTTTGGGCTCTTCGACGAAACCACCCGGAAGGTAGTAGTTGAACCACCAGCCGTCTCGGTGCTGCGTGTTCTTCAGCCAGTCGTAAGCGCGTTCGGCTTGAGCGTGGAATCCGGCGATGTCGAGAGCCATGGCGGTCTCGACGTGGTTCCACGGATCGCAGTGTCCGCCCTCGAACCACGGGATCATTCCGGAGTCGAGTTGCAGACGGGCGATCGACTCGGCGGTCTGTACGACTTCGTCGGCACTGAGGACGCCTTCGATGTGCGGGACACCGAGATGACGAATGAGGGTCATGCGTTCACCAACTCTCGAACGGGCTCGGAGCGGCGAGCGGGAGCCGGACGCTTGACGGCGTACACGATGAGGCTCTTGCCCATGACGGGTGAGAGCACGCGCTCGACGGCGCGAATCGAACGGGGCTGCTTGACGATGTCCCATTCGAGGAACTTCTTGTAGTTGTTGACGAGCGGGTGATCGTCGCGGCGCGGCCCCACGGCGCACTTGAGCCACCAGTAGGGCGAGTGCAGTGCATGAGCGTGGTGATGGCCGCGCACGTCGAGCCCGGCGGCACGTAGTTTCGCTTCGAGTTCGGTGCGGCTGTAGATGCGCACGTGGCCGCCCACCGATTTGGGCGCGTGGTATTCGTCGGACAGTTTCCAGTTGATCTTCTCGGGCCACCACGACGGCACTGTGCACGCGAACGTTCCGCCCGGACGCAGCACACGAGCCAGTTCGGCGATGGCCGACACGTCGTCCTGGATGTGCTCGAGTACCTCGGAGGTGATCACACGATCGAACGTGGCGTCGTCGAAGGGAAGGCGAGTGGCGTCACCCCGCATGACGCCCACGTACGAGTCGGGTTGAATCTCGCCGGCCTGCATCATGGCCGCGAAGGTGGCGCGGGTCGTGCGCACTTCGTCGTCGGCGTAGTCGAGAGCGACGATGCGGCCACCACGACGGGCGACCTCGTAGGCGTGACGGCCGAATCCGGCCCCGGCGTCGAGGACGAGATCACCCGGGGTGAGTCCGAGTCTTTCGAAGCGAACGGTCAGCACGTCGTCAGTCCTTCAGCCGTCCGTTGCGACGCAACTTCTCGATGTTGGCGGGCATGGCGAGAACTTCGCGGTACTGCTCGACCGTCATCTCGGCACAGCGACGCCAGGTCCAGCGGTCGACCACTCGCTGGCGTCCGTTGGCACCGACACGAGCGCGTAGTTCGGCGTCATCGAGTCCGCGGCGCAACGTGGCTGCGAGCGCTTCGGCGTCGCCGGCGCGGCACTGCAGCACCGTGTCGCCGTCCTGGCCGGTGACTTCGGGGAGGGCGCCGCCGTCGGTGGCGACCAGGCAGATACCCGTGCACATCGCTTCGATGGCCGGAAGGCTGAAACCCTCGTAGAGCGACGGAACCACGGCCAGTTCGGCTTCGGCGTACAACTCGACGATGCGCTCGTCGGGCACGCCCGACACGAACTGAATGTGCGGACGCAGACCCAACTTGTCGATGAGGTCCATGCTCTTGCCCGGCTTGGGTTTGCCGATGATGGTGAGAGTGACGTCGCGCTCGGTGCGCAGTTTGGCCATTGCCTCGAGCAGATACGCCAAACCCTTCAGTGCAACGTCGGCCGAGGCCGTGGTGATGAGACGACCAGGCACGCGCGCCACGTGAGGAAGAGGCTTGAAGAGATCGGGGTCGACACCAACGGGAACCAGGCGCATGCGATCGAACGACACACCCATGTCGCCGTGGATGTCCTTGATGCTGTTCTCGCTCACCACGACGATGCGCGGCATGCGGCTCGCCACGCGGCCTTGCATCTTCACGAACGAGTAGAAGCGGCTGACACCGAACTTCTTGCGCCAGTTCGGCGAATGCTCCATCTCCAGCGCGCGATCGCGGGTGATGGGGTGGTGCAGCGTGACGATCGTAGGAATGAGCTTCTCGAGACCGAGGATTCCGTATCCGAGGCATTGATTGTCGTGGACCAGATCGAATTCGGACACCCGCTGGGCGAGGTGGCGCTTCACCCGGGCACTGAAGGCAGCCGGCTCGGCGAATTGTCCGGTGAGGAACAGACCGACCTCCAGCCAGTCTTCGCGGGTCTTGAGTTCCCAGATGGCTGGGAACCGGAATGGGTAGTGGTCGTTCACGAGGTCGAGGCTCGGGAGCTTGGTGAGCGTGATGCGGTCGTCGAGCACCGGGTAGGGCTGCCCGCCGAAGACTTCGACCGAGTGGCCGAGATCGACCAGGGCCTTGGTGAGGTGACGGGTGTAGACCCCTTGGCCGCCCACGTGCGGTTTGCCGCGGTACGTGAGGTACGCGAGGCGAAGGGGACCGTTGGGGTCCAGCGCTGCGGGCATGAGAGCCGAGGCTACCGGCGGGTCACTTTCAGCACTTGTTGGCTTGGGTGGCCGATCCGGCTCCGGTGCTGGTCAAACCCGATGTCGACCGGGCCGTGAGGCGGATCTGCGCGGTGATCGCACCGTTAGGGGTGTCGGTCACCGTGCCGCGCCACGTGGTGGCCGTGGCGAGGGCCAACTTCACCGGGCGGACACCGAGCGTCTTGTTGTCCTTGTTGAAGAACTCGACCTCTCCGAACACCTGAATGCCGGTTTCGGTGGTGGTGACCACGCCTTGCACGCCGAGAGTGGTGCACGACGAGAACACGCCGGCCACTTTGCTGAGCACGAGGGTGCGCTGCGGCGGCGCTGTCGTCGTTGTGGTTGTCGTTGTCGTCTTGGGCGGAGACGTTGTCGTGGTGGTCTTGGCCGGAGCTGTTGTTGTCGTTTTCGGTGGGACCGTTGTCGTGGTGGTACGGGCCGGGACGGTGGTGGCCGATGACGGTGCGGTGGCCGGCTGTGAGGTGGCCGGCGGCAGAGTCGTTGTCGTTGTGACGGTCGAGCCCGCGGGGGCGAGCGGGGTGTTCGAGTCGGTGGGTGCGGCTGGCGGTCCACCAGCACCGGTGTTGCCACTGTTGCCGCCGGCGCCTCCCGAGGGTGGCGGTGGTGTGGGGACCATCGGTGACACCGGAGCCTCTGGAATGCCGGTCACCGTGCTGTCGATGGTGGGAACACCCGGGTCGACAGCAGTGTCACTGGATGCGACGGAGGCGGTCGCGATCGTGTCGCCCGTCGTGTCACCAACTCGTCCGTCATTGGTCGATTGCGCCACGAGAACACCACCGATCACCGCAACGACGGCGACTGACGAACCGACGAGTGAGAACAGAGCGCGACGTCCCAGACGCGCGGCTCGCGGGAATCCGGTGCGTGAATCGAAACGGAGACGCGAATTCGAGGTGGCCGCCGACGAGTTCGACGATGACTTCGATGATGACGCCGATGAGCCCGAGCCGGACCCGGTACCTGGCCCGACATTGGCGGTCGCGGCCAGAACACGATCGCGCAGACCGAAGGGCAGCACGAATGCCGGTGCGGCGCCGAAGAGCGCCAGCGGGGCCAGGGTCTTGCGGCTGCGGTCGCACGTCGCGCACTCTTCGATGTGCCGATTGACGCGCTTGCGAACGAGCACGGTGAATTCGCCGTCCCACGCCGCGAGCAGTCGATCGAGATCGGGGCACTCACGTCGACCGGCTTTGGCAACTGCGTAGGCGCCGAGGCTCTTCTCCACACGCTCGCGCATACGGTGCACGAGCGAGTAGCTCTGTTCGGCCGTCACTCCGAGAGCGTCGGCCAGATCGGATCCACTCAGGCCTTGACGCACCGACAACTCGAGCACGAGTCGATCTCGTTCGTCGAGACCGGCCGATGCCGACCGCACCATCGACGCCAGCTCTTCGTACGCGACGCCTTCTCCCGCTTGTCGCGGGTCGTAAGAAGCGGGCACGTCAGGAACCGTCTCGCTCTGAAAATCGGTGGGAACCGCACGCTTGCGTTTCTTGGTGCGGCGGTAGACCTCGTTGCGCAACACCGCGTAGAGCCACGGCTTGAGTCGGTCGGGTTCGCGCAACTGGTCGAGACGTTCGGCTGCGATGACGAAGACGTCCTGCACCATGTCGGATGCATCGTGCCGATCGGAGAGCATCGCTCGCGCCGTGTCGTACAGACCGGGTGCGTAACGGTCGTAGATCGTCGCCAAGGCAGTTCGATCGCCGCTCAGATAGGCGGAGACGAGGTGGGCGTCGGTCGTGGTGGTCATGGTTCGTCGTCTCCACGTCGGACAAGAGACGTGGCGGGCGGTGTTCTCGCAGAAAGTCTGCCTGACGATCGCCCCATTGGCGGGACGTTCGTCACGCCCGAGGCGTGTGGGGCAGCCACGTGATGGTGAATCGATGGGTCGCGGGCTCGGCCGACGTCACCACCAACGGCGCGTGGTTGAGAACGTCGGGAGGGCCGGATTGCGGTTCCACGCAGGTCGCATGTGGTGGCTCGTCGTAAACGACCCAGTGTCGACACGTGCTCGTGAGTTCGAGGCGGAACGTCTCGTAACCGAGCGTCAAGATCTCTTGAGGATCGACGAAACAGTCGTCGATCGTTCCGGGAACGAGATCGAGGACAGCCGACTCGTGGGCCTCGGCGATGCCTTCGGCGTCGCGCCGATGCATGGCGCGGAACGTCAAACGCGAGGAGAGAGGTTTCACGAACCATGGGTGCCATCCGACTTGTGTCGGCATCGGTTCATCGGCCGAGACCGTGAGTTCGTGGTCGATGCCACCTTCGTGAAGTGACACGGTGTGCTCGACGCGGCCGGTGAACGGCCATTGGTCTCCGAGGTCGCAGCGAAGTCGACAGGTGGTGCGGTCGGCGTCGACGATGCTCCAACGAGATTCGAACACCGTGCCGTGAATCGCGTGAGGAGCCATGTTGAGCGGCATCGAGTGGTCGCGACCCTCGAACCGGAAGTGACCGCGACGAATGCGGCCGGCGAAGGGAACCATCGGATACGAACCCCAGCCGAGCGGACTGGTGGCCGAGGTGACCAGCACTTCGTGGCCGTCGAAAATCAACGAGGCCACGCGGCCTCCATGTTCGTCGTCGACGCGAGCGGTGTGCGGGCCGGCGGCGAGTTCGATCATTCGATCATCTTGGCAGGATCAGCGATGTGGCACGATCGCATCGTGCGGGCAGTCGTTCAGCGAGTCGAATCGGCCTGGGTCGACTCGACGGTCGACGGGGTGACCGAACGCGTCGGTTCGATCGGTCCTGGTCTGATGGTGCTCATCGGAGTCACGCACTCCGACGACGAACGCATCGCGACCAAGATGGCTGAGAAGATCTGGAACTTGCGCGTCATGGACGACGAACAGGGTGTGATGAATCGGTCGATCGCCGACACCACGCGAGCGGTGTTGGTAGTCAGTCAGTTCACGCTCTACGGCGACACGAGCGCGGGTCGCCGACCGAGTTGGATCGCGGCCGCCCGCCCGGAGGTGGCCGAGCCCCTCGTTCAGCGAGTGGTGAGCGAACTCGAGCGACTCGGTGCGGCGGTGGCGACCGGTCGGTTCCGCACCGACATGAAAGTCGCTCTCGTGAACGACGGTCCGGTCACCGTCGTGATCGAACTCTGAAGCGACGGCCCCAGGCGGACAACAACACGGCTCCAACCGCGGCGATCCACGGGCCGTCTCCGATCGACGTGTAGAGCGTGTCGCCCGTGCGCAGCGGAATCTCTCGATTGATCACCGCGCGCTCACTGACCGCAGTGCGGTCGTACACGTGGCCGCTCGGTGACACGAATGCACTGAAACCGGTTGGTGCCACTTGCACGACCCAGCGTCCGGTTTCGATCGCTCGCAATCGCGACGATGCGATCTGTTGGGTCTGCAGGACGGTCCAGGTGTAACTCGAACCGTTAGTGGGATTGATGATCAGTTCGCCACCGTTCTTCACGCCCTCGCGCGCGCGCCCGCCGAAGAACACCTCCCACGAGATGACGACTGCCGCACGAAGATCGTCGCCCGCGACGTTCGGTGCCGTGAGCACTGCCGGACCGGTCCCGGCCACGGCATCGCGCGGCACGAGGTCGACCGGCGCACCGACACTGTCGAGCAAGCCGCGTAGGGGCATGTACTCGCCGAACGGAACGCGACGAACCTTGTCGTAGCGATCGACCACTTGTTGGGAGGAGGGCTCGACCACCACCTGGGCGTTGGTGAACGATTCGGCGTCGACGTCTTCGGTGATTCCCACGAGGAATGGCGCGTCGAGGCGTGTGGCGAACGATGCGACTTCCGTGAGCTCGGTGCTGGTTTCGAAGTCGGGCACGTCGATCACGTTCTCGGGCCACACCACCAGGTCGGGCGTGAGGTCTTCGTCGATCAGGAGTTGAGTGGCGGCCAGGTGGCGTTCGACCACGTCGCGCGGATCGGTGTCGATGGCCCGTGTGCCCTGCGGGCCGCCACCTTGAACGGCGGCCACCTCGATCGTGCGGCCGAGGTCGGATCCACGTGGGGCGTTGATGGCCACGAAGAAGATCGCGATCACCGCCAGTACGGCGGCACGGCGGGCCACCCGGAAGGCGCGGCCCGATCCGGAACGCCGCACGAGCAACGCACCGATCTGCCACGTGACCCACGTGAGCAACACGACTCCGCCGACGCGGGCGATGTCGTCGAGTGGGCCGGCGACTTGGGAGATACCCAGTGTGGCGAGAGGGACGCCGCCGAACGGGAAAGAGAGACGGAGCGCTTCGACCAACGTGTGGGCAGCGGGAAGAGCAACGACGCGTACGTCGCGATCGACCGACCCGGCCGCAGCCGATGCGACTCCGTGCAACACCGCGAAGATGAGAGCCGCGATGAGGTAACCCGGTGCGGTCAGGAACCACATCCACGACAGTGCCGGGACGAACCAGCCGAGCCCCGCCACTGTCGCGACGACGAAGCGATCTCGAGCACGCGGAGTGGTGAGTTCGAGTCGCGACAACATCGCCAGACCGACGAATGCGAGAGGCCACCAACCCCACGGCGGCATCGATGCGGCAACGAGCAGACCGGCCACCAGTGACCAACCGACTCGACGTCGGGAGAAAGAGTCGCCGCGAGTCATGAGAGGAGAACGCTAGGCCCGACGATCGAACTCGGCGAACACGACGATGCGTTCTTTGATCGAGCCGGGCGGATGACAGGCGAAGAGCGTCGCGGTAGCCGCCGGGGTCTGGTCGACGATCCACATCGCGTCGGGTGTCACGACTTCGGTTCGAGTCACGCGATACACGAACTCGCCGCCGTCGACCGTGAAGACGATCTCGTCACCGGGTACGAGTTTCTCGAGGTAGCGGAACGGTCGTGGGGTGCTGGTGCGGTGACCGCCCAGCACGACGTTGCCGGGTTCACCCGGTCGGGCCGTACCGGGCCACCAGCCGACGCCGCGATCGAACGTGGGGTCGGTGATCCCTTCGTAGATGGGTGACGACATCATCAACGCCGGGATCTCCATGGTGCCCATGAAGATCTCGGGGTCGACCTCGTCGGGTCCGGGTGGGGCGATCGGCGTGGGCAGAGTGGCACCGGGGGCCAGTGTGGGTGGGCCGGTCCACACGGTCGTGGTCGTTGTGGCGATCGTCGAGGTGGTCGTCGTCGTGAGTATCGACGGGGTCGGTGACGTCGTGGAGGGTGCCGGTGCTGATTCGTCCGACCCGCAGGCCGCGGTCAGCGGGGCTATGAGGCCCACGAGCGCAATCGGAGTAGCCAGCGTCAGAAGAGGCCGGGCCACCGGTCGTCGAAGCACACCTCGAATTGTCGCAGGTTCGGCCCGAAGACCGTGATCGGAGGGACTTTGGTCCGTGGGAACCGAATGCTTCCGTCCATCAACCTGTTCTCGTGGCTCGACGGTCTCTTCTCGGCTCGGTGGCGTTGGTGGGTGTCGTCTCCCTGGCCGCCTGTGGTGGGGGCTCACCCGGCGCCCTGAAGGGAATCGTCCGTGATGACCCGCTCGACGTTGGTTCGGTGGCGGTGACCGACGTGACCGACACAGGCTTGTACTCGGGTGAGGACGAGCAGTTCTCTTTTCGGGCGCGACCGGGGCACCTCCTGGTGGTCTACTTCGGCTACACGAACTGTCCCGACCTGTGCCCGACCACGTTGGCCGAACTACGGGCGGCTCGACGCGAGTTGGGCAGCGATGCCGAACGGGTCGATCTGGCCATGGTGACCGTCGACCCGGAACGCGACACGCCAGAGGTTCTCAATGGTTACCTCTCCAGTTTCACCGATCGTTTCAATGCGTTGCGTCCGGTGAGTGAACCGGAACTCGTCGCAGTCGAGGACGCGTTTCTCGCATCCTCGACGATTGTGAAGAACGCCGACGGAACGATCGAAGTCGGCCACAGCGCGAATGCGTATGTGGTCGACGAGCAGGGTCTTGTCGTCGTCGAGTGGCCATTCGGTCATGGCAAGGACGGCATGGCCAACGATCTCGAGTTCTTGTTCGACGACATGAACTGAGACGACGTCACACGTTAGACACATCAACAAGGAGACATTCATGCGTACCCTCATCACACGTCGTTACCGAAACCTCATCGGCGCACTCGCAGCGCTCGCTGTGGTGTCGACTTTGGCCGCCTGCGGTGACGAGGGTGATTCGTCGACCGACGCAACGAACACCTCGACGGCGGGCATCGCTGTTTCCGATGTGTGGGCCCGAAACTCTCCGATGATGGCCACGGCCGGCGCGGCTTACATGGTCATCGAGACATCGACCGACGATGCCCTGGTGGGTGTCGCGGTCGATGTCTCGGTAGCCGGTAAGGCCGAGATCCACGAGACCGTGATGAGCGAGATGCCAGCCGGTTCCGATATGACCATGAATTCCGGCATGCCCATGGGTACCGACATGTCGACGAGCGGCGAGATGACGATGCGGCCAGTCGATCGTTTGGAGATCGCGGCGGGAACGCGGGTCGAATTGATGCCCGGCGGCTATCACGTCATGTTGCTCGACCTCGCGGCACCCCTCGAGTTGGGTTCGAACTTCGACATCGTGCTCACCTTCGAAAAAGCGGGCGATGTCACCGTCACCGCAGAAGTGCGTGAAGAAGCACCGTGAGTGAGAAGCGCGGCGCCTTGAAGTTCGTGTTGGCCACTCTGGCCTTCCTGTTGCCGATTGGCGCGGCGCTGGCGATCGTCCTGGCTACCGCCAGTGGAAGCAACGAGCCAACTTCCGTCGTGGACGGCACAGTTCATACGTTTCAGATTCCGGCCGGCACGGCTGATCTCATGCGACGCGGACTTCTCACCGATGACCTGCTTCCGGAGCAGTACACCATCGCCCGTGGTGACACGATCGTCGTTATCAATGACGACGCCGAGGTGCATACTTACGGGCCCTTCACGGTGCGGCCGGGCGAAACACAGCGAATGACCTTCACCGAGCCCGGTTACTTCTTCGGGGTGTGCACCGTGGGTGACCACGAGACAGCCACGATCACGGTCACCTGACGGTCTCTCGATGAGTCGTTTCGGTCGTTCGTCTCGCTTCGTGTTGGCAGCGATCGCCTGTTGTCTCGTCGGGTGTGGGGGAACAGGCCCGACGTCATTGACCGATGTTCCGGTGCTCGACCGTGACGGTCGCGCCACCACGATTGGCGCAACGATCGGTGACGAACCTCTGGTGGTTTCGCTCTGGGCGGTCTGGTGTCAGCCGTGCAAGCGCGAGCTTCCCGAACTCGAACGCGTGGCGGCTGATCCGGGTTCCGGGGTCGACGTGTTGGCAGTCAACATCGGGGATGATCCTCAGCGTGTCGATCAGTTCTTGTCCGAACTCGGGATCGACCTTCCGGTGGCACTCGACGTCGACGGAGAAGTCCTCGAGGCGATTGGCGCACCTTCGGTGCCCGTGACTGTGATCGTCGATGCAACGGGTCGCACCGTGTGGAAGAAGATCGGCGCGCTCGAGGAGGGTGAGGTCGAGAGCGCGATCAACGATCTGTGACCGCAGTCGGTGGCCGAGGACCAGTCGTGTCAGCGGCGGCGACGGCGCAGGGTTCCTTCGATGCGGGCGATTCGTGTGCGGGCGGGCGGATGTGTCTCGAGGAGGCGCGACCACCGTGTCGGTCGCTCGGTGTGATGTGTGGTCGTGCGTCGCAACGCATCAGCCAACTGTCGACCGTACCCCATGCTGATCACGCGCTGATCGGCCCGAAACTCGGCCGACCGTCCCACCACGTTGCTCAGTGCATGGCTGGCCACGCTGCCGATCTCGAAGAACCACGACAGTCCGTTGAAGATCGCGGCGATCACGCGTCCCACGCGCTGGGCCGGACCGGACGAGCGGGCGAATGTGTCGGATGCCGCGAGGGCGACGTTGCGCAGATATGCACCGAGTCGGGCGAGTGTGGTGACGGGGAGCATCAGCCACTGCTGCATGGTGAGCGCGATCGTGTGTGAACCGAGGTGATGGCAGAACTCGTGTGCGATGACTCCGCACAGAGCGTCGTGATCGAGGTGACGCGCGGCGTACGACGTGACCACCACCAGATGTCCGCCCGACGCGAAGGCGTTCACGGCGTCGGCGTCCACCACGCCCAGAGCGAAGCCGCGATCACGTACGTGAAGTGCTTGCGCGACTTCATTGAATGCGCGTTGGAGGCGAGGTGCCTCCTCGGCGGTGGGGCGCCGGGCCCCGATTAGTCGAGTGAGGACGACCCGTTGTACGACCGGCACGAAGAGAGCCAGACCAGCCACCACGTAGATGCCGGCCGCGGCGAAGTACGAAATCTCGACCACCAGGTTCAGGGCCAGCCAGAACGGAACCATGGCAACGGCCCACAACGGCAGGACGGCGATCAACGGAATGGCCGCGAGAAGAGCGGCGCGGTCGAAATTCCGTGTTCCGCGCCGGTCGGCCATGGAGTCAGTCTTGCCGTTCGTGGGGTAGAACTGAGCCATGACCCAACACATCGATACCGCGCCGGTGATCCCGGGCGCCGAGGCCTGGAGCCATCACGGAACACAGTCGGTGGGAGCACTGTGCATTCACGGATTCACCGGTAACCCGTCGTCGATGCGCGGAGTCGCCGAGGCGTTCGCCGCCGCCGGCTATCACGTCGAATTGCCGCGGCTTCCCGGACACGGAACTGCGGTGAGCGACATGCTCGCCACTCGCTGGTCGCACTGGTCGGGTGAGGTCGAGGCGGCCTATCAACGCCTCGCGCAGCGCGTCGACAAGGTGGTGGTGGCTGGGCTGTCGATGGGTGGATCACTCACGCTCTGGACCGCACTCAATCATCCTGAGGTCAGTGGCATCGTGTGCGTCAACCCGGCCGCACAACCGCAGGCGCAAGAGATGGTCGACATGGTCGAAGGCCTCATTGCCGAAGGCACCGAGGTGTTCCCCGGTATCGGGTCCGACATCGCCGATCCGAACGTGACCGAGACCGCGTACCCCGAGACTCCGTTGCGACCGTTGGTGTCGCTCGTGAGGGACGGCATCACGCCGATGGTTCCGGAGTACGGCAACTGCACGGTGCCTCTTCTGCTCATCACGTCGCGCAACGATCACGTGGTCGATCCGGTGCAGAGCGACCAGTTGGCCGAACAGTGGGGCGGACCGGTCGAGCGCATCCTGCTCGATCGCAGCTATCACGTTGCGACTCAGGACTTCGACAAAGAGTTGATCTTCGAGTCGGCCGTGGCGTTCGCCGCCAAGGTCACGGCTTCGTAGACGACGATGCTCGCCGTTCTCGATTCGCTCGTCGCGTCGCTCCCGAGTCCGGGCAGCGGTTCGCTCGACATCGGCCCGCTCAAGTTGCGTGCGTACGGGTTGATGATCGCCATCGGTGTGATCGTCGCGGTGCGGTGGGCCGGCCGTCGCTTCCAGGTCGCCGGTATCGGAGACGCCGATCTCGCATCCGGAATGGCGTTGTGGGCGGTGCCGGCTGGTGTGATCGGCGCGCGGCTGTATCACGTGGCCACCGACTGGCAGCGATTCTCCGACTCGCCCGGCGACATCATCAAGATCTGGGAAGGTGGCCTCGGAATTCCGGGCGGCATTCTTCTCGGCACCATCGTGGGTGTGTGGTACTTCAAGAAGAACGGCGTCTCGGTACCGCTCGCCCTGTGGGCGGTGGCGCCCACGCTCGCCATTGCGCAGTCGATCGGTCGTTGGGGCAACTGGTTCAACCAAGAGTTGTTCGGACGACCCACCGACCTGCCGTGGGGACTCGAGATCGACGCCGACAAGGTCGCCTCGGCTGGTTACGCGCCAGGCACGCTCTTTCACCCGACCTTCTTGTACGAGTCGTTGTGGAACGTCGCGCTCGCGGTGGTTCTCGTGTTCCTGGGGCGGCGCATGTTGGCATCGCGGCCGGCTCGACTGCTCGCGTGTTACGTGATCGGGTACGGAATCGGGCGCTTCTGGATCGAAGGACTGCGTATCGACCCGACCAAGGAGGGCGGCGGACTCCGCCTCAATCAGTGGATGTCGATCGTGCTGATCGTGGGCGGGGTGGCGTATCTAGTGTGGGCTCGGTTGCGGCCCGCCCCGACGGCAGTGGCCGACGGTGAAGTACCGTCGGCCCCATGACCGATCACGACTTCGCACTTCTCGACGTTCCCGTTGCCGGCGTGGGCGTCATCACGCTCAACAACCCCGAACGACTCAATGCCTGGAGCGGCCGGATCGCCGAGAGGTTCTGGGCGCGGATCGACGAAGCCCGCGATCGTGACGACATTCGCGTCGTCGTCATCACGGGTGCCGGACGCGGTTTCTGTCCGGGCGCTGACATGGACGCGCTCAATCAGATTCGCGCCAATCCGGGTGGCGGATCGGGTGCGGCGGTCGGTTCACGTCGTTACAGCGAATTGATCGACTACCCCAAGCCGGTGATCGCAGCCATCAATGGTGCCGCCGCCGGTGTCGGTCTCGTGCTCGCGATGTTCTGCGACATCCGCTTCGCGGCATCGGGTGCCAAGTTCACCACCGCGTTCAGTCGTCGCGGGCTCATCGCCGAGTACGGAGCATCATGGGCGTTGCCGCGATTGGTCGGACTGCCGCGGGCACTCGATCTGCTCCTGTCGGGTCGCGTGTTCACATCCGACGAAGCCGGTGAGATGGGTTTCGTCAACGCGGTGGTCGCCCCCGATCAACTCATGAGCCACACTCTCGCCTACGCGTCCGATCTGGCTCAGAACTGCAGCCCCACCAGCTGGGCGGTCATGAAGAAGCAGGTCTACGGCGATCACGCGGTGTCGGCCGACGAGGCGACGTCACGCTCTCTGCCACTCATGGACGCGTCGTTGAAGCGGGCCGACTTCCAAGAAGGTGTGCAGTCGTACCTCGACAAGCGCCCACCGAACTTCGCGCCGTTCAGCAGCTGAGGTCGCGCAGCCGGGCGGCCACGTCTTCGGGGACGACCGGATTGAAGAACTCGCCGGCACCGATTTCGGCGGCCGCGATGAAGCGCGGCAATTGACGCTGACGCCACGGCGACACGATGTCGATGCTCAGCCAGGCATCGCTCAGTGTGCCGTCGAATGGCCGCTGATTGATCCACATCATGTAGGGGAGTGGTTCGTCGAAGAGCCGATCGAGCCGGTCGAAGACGTCGACCAACAGTGCGGCCAAGTCGTTTCGTTGTCGATCGTCGAGTGACGGCAGGTCGCCGACATGTGCGGTGGGTGCGATCGACAACGCCAGTGGGAACTCGGAGGCGAAGGGAACGTCGCACACCCACGACGAGTTGGCGACGACGCGACGATCGGATTCGTGAGAATCAGGTCGCCAATCGGACGTGAAGAGGCGACGGGGTCGGTCGGGAACGTGGTCGTAGGCGTAGATCTGGCCGTGCGGATGCGAGATGGTCGCTCCCACCGACGCACCGCGATTCTCGAACACGAGCACGAACGCGACGTCGTCACGCCGTCCGAGGGCGGTGGTGCGCTCGGCCCACAGGTCGACGACCTTGCGCATACCCGCGGCGCCGAGTGAGGGGATGGTGGCGTCGTGATCGGGGGAGTAGAGGATGACCTCGCAACGATCACCGGGCATGGCCGGCCAGCGGTTGGGAAACCAGCGCACGTCGTACGGCTCGGGCGCCTCGAGTCCGCCGGGACAGAAAGGACAACCCGCGACATCGGTGTTGGTGGGCAAGTTGGGCCGGGTCTGACGGTGGCCGACCACGTGGACGACGGTCCCGAGGAACGGATCGGTGCGCACGTCGGGTTCACCCATTGCTTTCATTCTGACATTCCGCTTGGAATCCCAGAGTGTTCGAGTCGACGGTTGACGAAGGCAGGTCGGAGGAGATAGCCCGAAGGTGTGATCGAGCACCTGTGCAATGAATCCACGAGTCTCGTGGTCGACTGCTCATCAGGCGTTCCGGTCATCCTCCATTGGGGTCGCCCGGTCGATTCGGTGTCGCCACCGCCGGTCAGGCCGGCACCACCCGGAACGATCGATGTGATCGCTCCCATCAGTGTCGTGCCCATGCACGGAGACGGGTTTCCCGGACGCCCGGGCCTGTCGGGGCATCGGCGCGGTGGCCGCGTGTGGGCGCCGCGTTTCTCGTACGAGTCGCATCGTCGCGATGTCGTTTCCGACGGCGAACGCCTCGTCGTTCGCGGCATCGACGAGGTGGCCGAACTCGCACTGACGACGACCATCTTTCTCACACACAGCGGAGCGTTCGTCGCCTCGGTCAGTGTGGAGAATCGTGGTGACTCTCCGTACATGCTCGACGCCTTCAGCGTGTCGGTGCCGCTCCCTCATGTCGCTGCCGAACTCGGCGTGTTCTCGGGTCGCTGGTCGGACGAATTTCGCTTCGAGCGATTCGTGTGGCCCCGTGGTGCCTGGACCGCCGAAAATCGATTGGGGCGCACGTCTCACGAGCATCCACCGTTCGTGTTCGCGAGTGAGATTCGGGCCGACGAGTGGTCGGGCGAGGTGTGGGGTCTGCACCTCGCCTGGAGTGGCAATCACGTCACCTACGCCGAACGGCTGGTCGACGAGCGCCGCTACGTGCAGATGGGCGAGTTGTTCCATCCCGGTGAGATCTGCGTGTACCCCGGCGAATCGTTCACGACGCCCGATGTCGTCGGGGTTCATTCATCGAGTGGTTTCAACGCGGCCAGCTGGTCGTTCCATCGCGAAGCGCGCCGTCGACTGCCACGCGATCTCGGGCCGCGTCCCGTGCACCTCAATACGTGGGAAGCGGTCTACTTCGATCATCGTGAAGATCGATTGAAAGCTCTCGCCGATGTGGCCGCGACGGTCGGAATCGAGCGATTCGTACTCGACGACGGCTGGTTCGGTTCACGTCGATCGAGTTCGTCGGGCTTGGGCGACTGGATCGTGTCGACCGATGTGTATCCGAACGGGTTGACGCCTCTCATCGAGCACGTGCGCAGTCGTGGAATGGAATTCGGGATTTGGGTCGAGCCCGAGATGGCCAATCCCGACTCCGAGCTCCTGCGCACGCATCCCGAGTGGATCCTGGCCACCGAGGGATACGACCCCGTATTGGGCCGTGAGCAAGTGGTGATCGACCTCACCCGGTCCGATGCGTTCGAGCACATAGCCGGGCGACTCGACGCGTTGTTGCGCGATCACGAGATCGCCTACGTGAAGTGGGACATGAATCGCTGGCTCGTGCAGGGGAGTGGAGCCGATGGAAAGTCGGCCGCACACGAGCAAACACTCGCCATGTACCGACTGCTCGACTGGCTGCGTGCACGTCATCCAGAGGTCGAATTCGAAGCGTGCGCATCCGGTGGTGGACGTATCGACTTCGGTGTGCTCACTCGAGTCGAACGTTTCTGGACGAGCGACAACAACGACGCGCTCGAGCGTCAGCGCATTCAGTACGGAGCCTCGATGGTGATCCCGCCCGAGGTGATGGGTGCGCACGTCGGCCCGTCACCGTCGCACAGTGCGGGACGCCGCCACTCGATGAACTTCCGCGTGATCACGGCCTTCTTCGGGCACATGGGGGTCGAAGCCGATGTCACCGCGATGTCGAACGACGATCTCGACGAACTGCGCGCTGGTATCGATGCCTACAAGACGTGGCGCCACCTGCTGCATCATGGCGACACCGTTCGATTCGACACCGATCCGTCCATGGTGGTTCACGGTGTCTACGCCGAGAATCGTCGTGAAGCAGTGATCTCGGTGGCCCAGGTCGATTCACCCGACTCGCTGAGGCCGACCACGATCCGGGTTCCCGGTCTGATCGACGATTGCGTGTACACGGTGACCTCGTTGCTCGGGCGGTCGATCGACGCGGTGCGTCTCACTGGTCGAGATCTGGCGACAGTTGGCCTCCCGGTGCCGGTTCAGTGGCCCGAAAGAGCCGTGCTGGTCCACCTGTCCGGCTCGTAGGATTCATCTTCGTGCCCGAAACTCCCCAGGCTCGTATTTCCCCCGACGCCGTCGCCAAGGTCGCGCGTCTGGCGCGCCTCGATGTGACCCCGGCTGAGGTCGATCGACTCACCAATCAGTTGGCCGGCATGCTCGAGCATTTCGCCGACATCGACGCTCTCGATCTGGCCGCGGTCGAACCGATGACGCAGCCCTACCCGCTCGTGAACGTGATGCGTGACGACGTCGTGAAGCCCGGTCTCGATCGCGACGAGGTTCTGGCCGTGGCGCCAGCGGCCGAAGACGGTCGTTTCCGCGTGCCTCCGATCATCGGACTCGAGGGCTGACGTGGCCGAACTCTCGAATGCCGTCGACATCGCCACTGCTGTCCGCAACGGATCGGTGTCGGCCGTCGCCGTTCTCGACCAGTACCTGGCCCGGATCGACTCTCGCGAGTCGTCGATCCACGCGTTCAATCTCGTGACCCGCGAGCAGGCCCGCACGATGGCAGCCAAGGTCGACGCCGACGTGAAGGCCGGACGCGATCCGGGTCCGTTGGCCGGTGTGCCGATCGCACTGAAGGACAACATGTGCACGCGCGGCGTGCCCACCACGTGTTCGTCACGCATTCTCGAAGGCTGGAAGCCTCCGTACGACGCCACGGTCGTCACGCGGTTGGCCGAAGCCGGCGCCGTGTTCGTGGGCAAGACCAATCTCGACGAGTTCGCCATGGGCTCGAGCACCGAGAACTCGGCGTTCGGTGTCACGTACAACCCGCACGACACGTCGCGCGTGTCGGGTGGTTCGAGCGGTGGCAGTGCCGCGGCCGTTGCCGCTGGTTTCGCCGCCGCGAGTCTCGGCAGCGACACCGGTGGTTCCATTCGCCAACCCGCCGCACTGTGCGGAGTGGTCGGTGTGAAGCCGACGTACGGCACCGTGAGCCGCTACGGACTCGTGGCCTTCGCGAGCAGCCTCGACCAGATCGGCCCGTTCACGGTCGACGTACGCGATGCCGCGGTTCTGCTCGAAGCGATGAGCGGTCACGATCCGCTCGACAGCACGTCGATTCCGCAGCCCGCTCTGTCGCTGCAGGGTTCGCTCGACCGCGACGTGAAGGGACTGCGCATCGGTCGCATCACCGATCTCCCCGGCGGCAGCGATCCCGAAGTCGAAGCACGCCTGGCCGAATCTTTCGAGGCGTTGGCGGCGGCCGGTGCCACCATCGTCGACGTCGAACTGCCCTCCATGAAGTACGGCCTCACTGCGTACTACCTCATCGCTCCGGCCGAGGCGAGCAGCAACCTGGCCCGCTACGACGGCGTGCGCTACGGCCTGCGCGTGGACGCGGCCGACACCAATGCGATGTACATGGCGACGCGGGCTGCTGGCTTCGGCGACGAAGTGAAGCGCCGCATCATGCTCGGCACCTACGCCTTGTCGGCTGGTTACTACGACGCGTACTACGGCAAGGCCCTCAAGGTGCGCCGTCTGATCTCCGACGACTTCGCTCGCGCGTACCAGAAGGCCGATGTGCTTCTCACGCCCACTTCGCCGATCGTTGCGTTCCCGGTGGGGGCCAAGGTCGACGATCCGCTGTCGATGTACTTGTGCGACGTCTTCACGATTCCCACCAACCTCGCCGGTCACCCGGCCATGAGCGTGCCCTTCGGAACCGGTGCGCATGGTCTGCCGGTCGGCGTGCAGGTGCTCGCACCGACTCTCGGCGAATCGGTCATGTTCCAGGTGGCGGCTCATCTCGAGCGCGTCGCGCCCGGAGGTGCGAAGTGAGCGAGACGTTCATGATCGACGGCTACGAGTTGGTGGTGGGCCTCGAGGTTCACGTCGAACTCGCCACGGCCACCAAGTTGTTCTCGGCCAGCGCCAACCGGTTCGGTGACGATCCGAACACGCACATCGACCCGGTGACGCTCGGATTGCCCGGTGCCCTTCCCGTGCTCAACCGTCAGGCCGTCGAACTCGCGATGCGAATCGGCCTGGCCCTCAACTGCTCGGTGCAGGCCTGCACGTTCCACCGCAAGAACTACTTCTACCCCGACATGCCCAAGGCGTACCAGATCTCGCAGTACGACGTTCCGCTCAACATCGACGGTTGGCTCGAACTGCCTGGCGGCAAGCGCATCGGTATCGAGCGCGCACACCTCGAAGAAGACACGGGCAAGAGCACGCACATCGGTGGAACCGGCGGCCGTATTCATGGCTCCGACTATTCGCTCATCGACTTCAATCGCGCTGGTGTTCCGCTGGTCGAGATCGTGGGTCGGCCCGACATCGCCACGCCCGACGAGGCCAAGCAGTACGTCACCGAACTGCGGCAGATCCTCGTGGCCATCGGTGCATCCGATGCGAAGATGGAAGAGGGGTCGATGCGCTGTGACGCCAACGTGAGCGTGCGCAAGCCGGGTGCGCCTCTCGGAACGCGTTGTGAGATCAAGAACGTCAACTCGGTGCGCTCGCTCGGTCGGGCCATCGAGTACGAGGCTCGTCGACAGATCGCACTCATCGAAGGTGGCGAAAAGGTTCGTCAGGAAACGCGTCACTGGGACGAGAACGACGGACGCACGCACACTCTGCGAACCAAAGAAGACGCCGACGACTACCGCTACTTCCTCGAACCAGACCTGGTGCCGTTGGCTCCGGAGGCTTCGTGGATCGACGCGGTGCGCGCGGCTCTTCCGATGTTGCCGCGTGAGCGACGCGCGCGACTGTCGTCGGCCACGGGTGCGCCGTCCGATGGAGAAGCCGTCATGGTCGTGGTCGAACGCGGCCAGGACGACTACGTACTCGCGGTGGCCGCCGCCGGTGCCGACGCGTCACGCGCACTCGTGCACGTGAAAGAGGCGTACGCCGAGCAAGGCGCGACGCCGGCGGTGCCAGCAGCCGATCTGGCGCGCATGATCGTGCTCGAGACCTCGGGCAAGCTCACGTCCACTCAAGCCAAGACGGTTCTCGCCGAGATCGTCGCCAACGGTGGCGGCGATGCCGAGAAGATCGCCGCGGCCAAGGGTTTCGAAGCCATGGATACCGGTGCCCTCGAAGCGATGGTCGACGAAGTGATCGCGGCGCAGGCCGATGCGTGGGCCAAGTACTGCGCGGGTGAAGAGAAGGCCATGGGCGCGTTGGTCGGCGCGATCATGAAGGCGAGCAAGGGCAAGGCCGACGGCAAAGCCGTCACGGCGTTGCTGCAGTCGAAGCGGGGCTGAGCCCCTGCTTCACGGCGAACTCGCCGTTACAGGGTGCCGCTGCGAATCAGATCGATGGCCCGTCGACAGGTGCGGTCGAACGCATCGGCGGCCATCACGAGGTGATCTCGCGGAGTGTCTTCTTCGGGTGTGTGACTGAGGCCGTTGGTGGACGACGAGAAGATCATCACGGTCGGAATCGATCGAGCGGTCTCACTGGCGTCGTGAAGTGCGCCGCTCGGCAACTCGATGTCGTGACCCTCGACTTCGCGCACGCTCTCACGAGCGGCATCGAGTAGCAGCGGATGGAACGGCATCGGGGGAATGCGGAAGATGTGTTCCCACTCGACCGTGCAGCCTTCGGCCGCCGCCGCGTCGTCGGCGGCCGCCTTGCTCTCGGCGAGCATCGCAGCCAGTTCTCCGGCGTCGATGTGGCGCATGTCGAGAGTGATGGTGGTTTCTCCGGCAACGGCTGTGACCACACCGGGTTTGCACGCCACCGCGCCAACGGTGGTGACGCCGTCGTGACGATCTCCGATTTCGGCCACGGCCAAGGCGAAACGCGAGGCAGCCCGGAACGAATCGCGACGCATCGGCATGGGCATGGTTCCGGCGTGGGCGGCCTGGCCGCGGAACACGAGACGCTCGCGTTCGATTCCCTTGGTGCCGGTGACCGTGCAGATTCCCTTGCCCATCGACTCGAGAACCGGCCCTTGTTCGATGTGCACTTCCACGTATGCCTTCACGTTTTCCTGACGGCGCTGAGCGCCATCGAGACGATTGATGTCGACGCCGTGTTGCGGCAAGACATCGACCAGGCGGTTGCCTTCTTTGTCGACGAGACCGGCCAAGATCTTCGGATCGACCGTTCCCATGAACGCGGCCGAGCCGAACAGTGAGCGCGAGAATCGAGCGCCTTCTTCGTCGGCCCAATCGACGAGGGCCACCGTGATCGGCGGCTTGCCCTCGGCGGCGAGTGCGCGCAGCAACTCGAGACCGGCCATCACGCCCAGCGCACCGTCGAGCCAGCCGCCCTTCGGAACACTGTCGAGGTGACTGCCCACCACGAGCGTGTCGGTACTTTCACCGCGCAAGTAGGCCCACAAGTTGCCGGCTTCGTCGACGTCGACGTCGACCGGCAAAGTGGCGAGATGTTCGCGCAGAAGGTTGCGGGCCTCGACCCATTCGGGTGTCCAGGCCAGGCGTCGAGAACCCGCCGGGCCGCCGGTACGTGCGGCCAGGCCTTCGAGATCGGCGATGACGCGCTGCGGATCGAACGTCGACACGGAGGTATCGGATGCCATGACTCAACGGTACCGTGTGCCCGGTGACGGATCACATCCTCATCAACGACTTGCGGGTGATGGCACTGATCGGTGTGCTCGAGCACGAACGCGAGGCCGCACAGCCATTGCGCGTCGACATCGACATTCATGCCGACCTCACCGATGCCGGGCAGAGTGACGATCTCACCGAGACCGTTCACTACGGAGAAGTGTGCATGCAAGTGGCCGAGGTGGCGCGCAAGTCGAACGACTTGCTCCTCGAGCGATTGGCGCAGCGGATGGCCGACATGGTGCTGTCGTTCGCGCACGTGAACGCGGTCGATCTCACTCTGACGAAGCTCCGTCCGCCCATCCCCGAAGACGTCGGATCGTCGGCAGTGCGGATTCATCGCACGCGCGCATCGTCGGCTCCGCTCACGGCACACCGCGCCATCATCGCGTTGGGAAGCAACTTGGGTGACCGCGAGTCGTATCTGCGGTTCGCAGTCGATCGCTTGGGTGCGGCGGTTCGGAAGATGTCGCAGGTGTTCGAGACCGATCCGGTGGGTGGCCCCGAGAATCAGGGCGCGTACCTCAACATGGTGGTCGAGATCGAAACCGAGATGGATCCCTACGCGGTGTTGCGTTGGCTGCATCGGATCGAAGCCGACGCCGGGCGAGCCCGCACGATTCATTGGGGTCCGCGCACGCTCGATCTCGACTTGCTCTTCTTCGACGACGTGGTGATCAAGGGTGGCAACTTGGCGGTGCCTCACCCGCGGTACGCCGAGCGTCGGTTCGTGTTGGCGCCGTTGAGCGAAGTGGCGCCCGAGCGGTGTCCGGCCGGGTGGGAAACGGATCTGCCCCCCGACGCCGTCTACCCCCGCGGCCCCCTCTCGTAACCGCCAGCCGGGTCACGAGAGTCCGAGTTCGGCCTCCACGCGACGGATCTTCTCGGGGTAGTGCGCGCGACCGTACTCGGGACGTTGACGTAGGACGATCTCGAGTAGCTCGTCGTGTTGCGCGGTTTCCTTCCAGGGCAGCGCGATGTAGAGGGGAAGCCCGAATTGGCGCAGCGCGTCGAGGTTCGAATACACGCGCTTTTGGTAGACGAATCGTTCCTCCCATGGCCAGTTCGACGGTGCGAATCCGGTTCCCGGATCGAGAATGCACAGATCACGAAGCCCGTACCGGTCGGCGATGCGCAACTGTTCGTCGAAGAACGAGATCATCACACCGACCGGATCGTCCTTCACCAACTGCATCTGCCGCGGATTGGGGCCGGACAAGAACGGAAGAACGATCGGCACGCGAAAGTCGGCGGCCACCTGCCACATTTCGTCGGTCTGCATTCCGTCGGCGGCATTGATGACGGTGCACCCGTGTTCGAGAGCCAGGCGCGTGACCTCGGGCTTCCACGAATCGATACTCAGCGGAACACCGAAAGCGGCCAGCGCGCGCACGATGTCGCGGAGGCGCTCCCATTCGTCCTGCCACGGAACCACGGTGGCCGCGTCGGTGGAGCCCTGGCCACCGAGGTCGATTCCTTGACATCCGTGCGTCAGGAGATATTCACCGCGGCGAGTAGCCGACTCGGCGTCCGTGGCTATTGAATCGGTGTTGAGCGAGTCGGGAGACGCGTTCACGACGCCGTACAAGAACATGGTGTCAGGCTAGGGCGGCTGAGGAGACGATGAAGACGTTCGATCCGACCGGTTGGGATCTGTCCACCGCGATGGCTCTGAAGAACGACGTGTCGGTGTCGGTGTGCATTCCGTGTCGCAACGAAGCCGAGACGATCGGCGACCTCGTACGCATGATCGACGACGCGCTCGTCGGCACCCTCGTCGACGAACTGATCGTGCTCGACGACGGATCGTCCGACGGAACCGCCGAGGTGGCCAGTGAGGCCGGGGCGACCGTCGTGCCCGTCGACTACGTGCACTTCTTCCACGGCACCGCGCAGGGCAAGGGCAATGCGCTGTGGGCGAGTCTGGTCGCGTCGAAGGGCGACATCGTCGTGTGGTGCGACGGCGACATCACGAGCTTCACACCCGACTGGATCATCCGCCTCGTCATTCCGCTTCTGCTCGACGACCAACTGGGACTGGTGAAAGCCAGTTATGAACGTCCGTCCCACTTGGGTGGGGGAGGCCGCACCACCGAACTGGTGGCCCGTCCTCTGCTGTCACTGTTCTTCCCGGAAATCGCCGAGATGCAGCAACCTCTGGCCGGTGAGTACGCGGGTCGTCGCACGATGCTCGAAGCGGTGCCGTTCGCGACCGGTTGGGGTGTGGAGATCGGACTTCTGATCGACATGTATCGCCAGTTCGGAATCGACAGTCTGGGTCAAGTCGATTTGGGGGTCCGGTTGCATCGTCACCACAAACTCGAGACATTGGCCATCCAGGCCGCGGAAGTGGCGGCCACGTTGCTGGCGCGAGTTCCGGATGCACCGCCCTTCGCCGAGGCCGTGCCGACGTTGCGACGTAAGAGTGGCGACGACATCGAACTCAACGTGATGGTGCGTCCACCCGTGAAGTCGCTTCTCCGCTTCGGCGCCCCGTAAGCCGGTGGGCGGCAGAACTCAAGCGCTGCGCAGATAGCGAAGGAACACGAATCCGTCGTCCTCGCACACATGGGCGAGGTGCCACGGCTCGCGCATCGCCCAGGCCCCCTCGGCCGCGCGATCGCTGCGCCCGGCGATGAAACGCGGAGCAATCGTGAGACACACTTCGTCCACCAGATCGGCCGCGAGCATCTGGCCGTTGAGCGTTGGTCCACCTTCGAGAACGCACACGTCGCCTTCGAGAGTGGCGACGACGTCGCGAACGTCACCGGCGACCACCCGCGTGTTCGGGGCCGCGAGAAGAGCCTCCGAATTGCGGCCGAGATCGCCGCTCGACGACATGACCACGAGCCGCTGATGCAGCGGCAGCGGCGAGTAGTTGTCGGATCGCACCGTCTCGGCTCCCACGAACACGGTGTCGGCCGATCGGTGCAAGAACAGGAACACGTCGCGATCGGACGGCCCGCCGAGCAGTGCCGAGGACCCTTCCAACGCAATCGCGCCGTCGGCCGTCGAGATCATCGACATCACGATCCAGGGACGATCGGTGTAGGCGCGACGGTGCGATCCGTCGTACGCCTCCGGGATCGTCACCTCACGTGGTGACGGGAAGAGCATGCGCATGGAAGCCCGAGGTCCTACGGAACCAATGCGATCTTGCCGGCCACTTTGCGATCTTCGAGATCGTGCAGCGCGCGGGCGGCGTCGTCGAGTGCGTAGGTGACGGGCTCGACCGGTCGGAGGCGTCCTTGCGCGATGAGTTCGAGAACCTGCGCGAGCATGCGATCGTTGAGGCCCGGGTTCTTTCCGGCCCAACCGCCCCAGTCGACCCCGGTGACCCGGCGGTTGCGAAGCAACACCTGATTGGCCGGAAGTCGGGGAATGCCACCCACGAATCCGATCACGAGGTACTGACCGTCATCGGTGAGCGCTCGCAGAGAGGTCTCACCGAGCTCGCCACCCACGGGGTCGTAGATGTAGTCGACTCCGCCGCCGGAAATCTCCTTGGCCTTCTCCTTGATCTCGTCGGGCGTCAACCGCGAATCGATCACAGCGTCGGCGCCGCGCTCGGTGGCCAACCTCCGCTTCTCATCGGTCGACGCAACGGCGATCACCCGCAGTCCGAGTGCGTGGCCCACGTCGACAGCACCGAGACCGACGCCACTTCCGGCGCCGATCACCAGCAGCCACTTGCCGGCCTCCACGCGCGCACGTTCGACGAGGGCGAACCATGCGGTGAGGTAACTCTGCATGAAGGTGGCGGCCTGGCCATCGGACAGGTTGTCGGGAAGAACCATCACGCGCTTGGCGGCCACGACGGCCTCGCTCGCGAATCCACCCAATCCGACGTTGGCGAACACGCGCGTGCCCACGGCGATTCCCTCGACATCGGGAGCCACCTCGGTGACGCGTCCCACCACTTCCATTCCTGGCACGAACGGCGTGGGCGGCTTGATCTGATACTTGCCCTGCACGAACAGCGCGTCGACGAAGTTCACCCCGCACGCGTTCACGGCGATGCGGATGCACGACGGGAACAAATCAGGTGACGGGCGATCCTCCACCACGAGATCGTCGATGGGTCCGAACTGACGGCAGACGATGGCGCGCATGCGGTAACGGTAGGTGATTGGGCGTCAGAAACGGCATTTTTGCCGGGGTTTCGCACCCATGAGGGGAAGGTCAGTGGGGGGCGCCGAATTGGCGATCGCCGGCGTCGCCCAAGCCCGGCACGATGAACGCGTTCTCGTTCAGCCGCTCGTCGACCGACGCCGTGTAGATCACGAGATTCGATCCCTGCTTGCGCAGGAATTCGATTCCTTCCGGCGCCGCCAACACGCACACGACGATGATCGGACCGGTGGCATGGCGTTCGAGCAACAACTCGACTGCATGTGCGAGCGAACCGCCGGTCGCCAGCATCGGATCGAGCACGATGCACGTGCGACCCGCCAGCGACTCGGGCAACTTGTTCACGTACGGCTTGGGCTGGAACGTGTGCTCGTCACGACTGATGCCCACGAAACCCACATCGGCGTTGGGCATGAGTTCTTGTGCCGCGTGCACGAATCCGAGGCCGGCCCGCAACACCGGCACGACGACCGGTTGAGTCGCCAACGCGCGCCCGTCGGTCTCGACCAGCGGCGTCTTCACGCGCACGGCCTTGGTGGCCAGATCGCGCGTGGCTTCGGCCAACAACAGGATGCCGACCCGCTCGAGTTCCTGACGGAACAACGCGTTGGGCGTGCTCGCGTCACGGATCCGCGTGAGCGAATCGGCGATGAGCGGGTGGTCGACGACGTGGACTTCAACGGGCATGCGCCCATTGTTCCAGATCAGCGGGTGGCGGCTCCCAATGTCTGCTCGGCTCGCGCCAGCGCGTACCGGGGCTTGATGAGGCCGCTGATGATCCGGAGCCGCTCGGGGAAGGGGGCGAAGGCGCTCTTCATGGCGTTGACCGTGAGCCATTCGAAATCGTCGACACCCCAGCCGAAGGCTTCCGACAACTGCGCGAACTCCTTCGACATGCTCGTGTTGCTCATGAGCCGGTTGTCGGTGTTGACCGTGACGCGGAAGCGCAAGCGGCGGAGCATCCCGATGGGATGTTCGGCGATCGACCCGCAGACACCGGTGTTCACGTTGCTGGTGGGGCAGAGCTCGAGGGGTATGCGGCGGTCGCGCACGAAGGCCGCGAGCCGGCCGAGTTGCTCGTTACCCGGCTCCCCGGTGATGTCGTCGACGATGCGCACACCGTGACCGAGCCGCTCGGCCCCGCACAACTGCACCGCTTCCCAGATGCTCGGTAGGCCGAATGCTTCACCCGCGTGAATCGTGGTGTGGAAGTTCTCGCGCTGGACGTGATTGAAGGCCTCGAGATGGCGCGTGGGCGGATAGCCGGCTTCGGCGCCGGCGATGTCGAAGCCGACCACTCCTTCGTCGCGCCACCGCACCGCCAGCTCGGCGATCTCGAGACTGCGCGCCGCTGTGCGCATGGCCGAGCAGATCGCGTAGATCGTGAGATCAGTTCCGGCCGAGCCACGTCGAAAGCCGTCGAGGATGGCCTTCATCACTTCGTCGAGAGTGAGGCCCTTCTCGGTGCACAATTCGGGAGCCATACGAACTTCGGCGTACACCACGCCGTCGTTGGCCAGATCGCGGGCGCATTCGAACGAGACGCGTTCGATCGCGTCGCGGTCTTGCATCACGCCGACGGTGTGCGCGAACGTCTCGAGATACAGAACGAGGTCGTTGCGCTTGGCCCCGCGATGGAACCACTTCGACAGATCGTCGACATCGGTGGTGGGCAGACCCTTGTAGCCGTACTCGGCGGCCAGTTCGACCACGGTTTGCGGGCGGACTCCACCGTCGAGGTGATCGTGCAGGAGAACCTTGGGGTACTGGATGAAGTCGGCGACATCGTTGCTCATGCGGGGGCTTTCGTTCGAGCGCGGCCATCGAGGCGACGCAGGGGGAGATCGGGGGTTCGCTGTAGCCAATTCCAGGCCGGATACTCGGCCGATTCGGCGATGCAGTGCAGCGAGTACGCGTGGCGGCTCTTTCCGCTGCGGTTGACGTCGCTCCAGTGCGGCAGGAGACCGTGCAGTATCACGAGTGTGCCCGCACTCACTTCGAGGGGCACGAGTCCGTCGCTCGGAGCGGGGAGCGGCTGCGGATCGTGTTCGATGAACTCGGCGCCTTCGTCATTGCGCACTCCGAGTCGGCGATACGTCTTGCGCAGAGTGGTGCGATGCCCACCGGGCTGAGCCCACAGGCATCCGTTCTCAAGGGTGGCGTCTTCGAGCGCGAACCAGAAACCGGTCACGGTGACGGGATCGGTGTAGAGGAACGTGGCGTCCTGATGACAGCCGACCTCACCGCCGATGAATGGCTGCTTGCAGATGTACATGCTCTGCAGCGCGAGAGCGTCAGGCATTCCGATGTCGGCCGCCACATCGGCGAGGGCTGGCGCGTACGAGAACTCCTCGAAGACGTCGTCGAGATCATGGAGAGCGTGGCCGATCTTGTTGACGCTCAGTTCCTTCGGTTGTCCGAGTCGACCATCGGGGCCGAATGCTTCCTCTTCGAAGAAGCAGTGGATACCCGTAGCCGACGCCATGAACTGCTCGTCGGCATGGCGTTCCTGTTCGTTGGTGGTGAACACGCTGCGATTGGCGTCAGGGTCGAACGACTGGAGGATGTGCTCGGCTCGGGCCTTCACTCGTGCACAGACGTCACGGCCCACGAAGTCGGGGATCACCAGGAAGCCGTCGTGCTCGTAACGCTCGATCTGATCGTCGGAGAGCACGCGTCCCATGTCTGAAGCGTAACGCTCGGTCGCAGATTCGGGATTTCGCCGTACCCTGGGAGCCATGAATGCCACACCGGCGCGACTCGATCCGCACGACGCAGCCACTCTCGACCGCCTGACGGTCCTGGGCCGCGAGGTCCGTGAGGCCATTCCGCACGTCGAGGTCTTCCCTGCTCCGGCCGACGTGGAGATCGTGCGGTTCACCACCGACGAACTGGCGTCGATGTGCCCGGTCACCAATCAGCCCGACCTGTCACGCGTCGTGATCGAGTATCGCCCGGGCGAGTGGTGCGTCGAGTCGAAGAGCCTCAAGCTGTATCT
Organism: uncultured Bifidobacterium sp.; assembly: GCA_964513215.1. Taxonomy (GTDB): domain Bacteria; phylum Actinomycetota; class Acidimicrobiia; order Acidimicrobiales; family Ilumatobacteraceae; genus Casp-actino8. Next base: position 34,386 of record CAZELU010000005.1, on the reverse strand, counting down.
GTGGGGCTTTCGCGATCGGGCGGTATTCGCCGAGGCACTCACAGCGGAGATCGCGCGCGAGATCATGGACACGGCCCGCCCGTTGTCGGTGACCGTGACGCTCACGCAGAAGCCACGCGGTGGCATCGAAGTCGAGGCCGTCGCCCGCCTCGGCTCACGCTGATATCAGCTGAACGTCAGTGGGATTCGCCGGGGCGGTAGGGAAGCCCGGCGTGCGCCGGTGGCCGCAGCTGCTGCCGTGCTCCCGCCAACACGATCACGGTCACGATGTACGGCGTGGCGGCCACGAACTCCGATGGAACCTTGTCGACCACGTTGTACGCGATCACCAGGCACACTGCCGCGGCGAGACAACTCGTGACGATCACCGATCGTTTGCGTAGCACCATCACGCCCGCCACGATCACCAACGCCACTGCGGCCACCAACAGAAGTGCCGGAACGTTGCGTTCGTCGCGGAACTTGAGCGCGGTCGGGAATCCGAACAGCAGCGACCCACGGAACACGCCCCACGGCTGCCAGTTGCCGAAGATCGTGGTGGCCAGACCAATGAAGCCCTGGCCACCCGTCTGTCCCTGGCGATACGTGCTGGTGAACACACACGACAAGTACGCGCCGCCGAAAGCCGCCAACGCGCCGCTGATCGCCATCGCCTGATACCGCAGACGATTGATCGCCACGCCGAGTGACTCACCGGCCTGCGGTGACTCGCCGCTCGAACGCAGACGCAGACCCCACCGGGTGCGCCACAACACGTATACCGACAGCGGAATGATGGCGATGGCCAGGATCGTGGGCAGGTACACGTCACTCACGAGTCCGCGAATGAATCCGGCCATGTCGGGAATCAACGGGATGTCGTGCTTGTCCTCGAACCACTTCAAGATGTCGGGGCTCTTCCAGTTGCCAATTCGTCCACCGGCCAGGAACGGCATGTCGAACTCGCCGTATCCGCCCTTGCCGGGAGGTGACTGGCTCTCTCCGCCACCTTTTTGGCCCTTGAAGAAGATGATCGAGAGATACTCGGTGGAGCCAGCGGCCAGTGTGTTGATGGCGATACCCGACACGACGTGATCGACGTTGAAGCGAACGGTGGCCAATGCGTGCAGCAGGCCCACGAGCATGCCGCCCACGAGCGCCAGTGCGATACCGCCCCATGACCCCCACTTCCAGGCGCCGTAACCACCGCACCACGAGCCGATGATCATCATGCCCTCGATACCGATGTTCACGATGCCGGCACGCTCGGCCCAGAGACCGGCGAGACCGGCCAACAGAATCGGCGTGGCCACGCGCAACGTCGACGAGATGGTTCCCGAACTCGTGATGTCGTCGGCATCGGCGATGATGCGCACGATCGAGAAGATCAAGAGTCCGCCGAGCCACAAGATGGAGGCTCGGCGCAAGGGCGACAGGTTCTTCCACGCCAACGAGCGCGGAGTGGTGGTGGGTTGCATGGTGGCGGTCACGACTTGGCCTCCGCCTCGATCTCGGCTGCGGCCTTGCGTTGAATTCGTCGGTTGTCCCAACGTTTGACGGCCTCGTTGATGATCACGACGGCGAGCACGATGATGCCCGACATGATCGTGGTGATCTCCTTCGGGATGTCTTCGAGCTGCAACTTGCCCGAGGCCTCACCGAGGAAGCCGAACAGCAGGGCCGAGAAGAAGATGCCGAGGGGATGATTGCGCCCGAGCAGCGCGACCGCGATGCCGTTGAAGCCTTGTTGTTCGGCCAGGTTGTTCTGATACGCGTGAACGTCACCGAGAAGCGCACGCATGCCCACGAGGCCGGCGATCGCACCCGACAGCAGCATCGAGATGAGGATCATCTTCTTGGGATTGACGCCAGTGGCGCGTGCGGCACCCGAGTTGCCACCCGACGCGCGCAACCGGAAACCGAACTTGGTCTTCCAGACGACGACCCAGAACAGAATCAGCACGAGGATCGCGACGATGAACATGCCGTTCAGGCGGCGATCGACGAGGTCGGGGAACCAGGCCGACTTCGGCAGTTCTTTCGTCTTCACGAGGAGGCTCTCGGTCGGGCTCTCCACACGGAAGAAGTCGTCGAACGCCCACGCAACCAGCGACAGAGCGATGAAGTTGAGCATGATCGTGGAGATCACTTCGTTGACGTTGCGCTTCACCTTCAGCCAACCGGCGATTCCGGCCCACAGCGCACCGGCGGTCATGGCCACGACGAGGCAGAACAAGACGTGCAGAACCGGCGGCAAGTCGACGGCGGCACCGACCACCGCGGTGGTGAGGAGAGCCACGCGCATCTGACCTTCGACGCCGATGTTGAACAGATTCATCTTGAATCCGATCGCAACCGCGGCGGCCGAGATCATGAGCGGTGTGGCGCGATTGGCCATGCCCTGGAGAACGCGAGATTCGCCGGCCGCACCGAACAGTGTGCTGTAGGCCTTGACCGGATCCTTGCCGGTGATCAAGAGGATGATCGCCGAGATGGCGAGAGCGACGATGACGGCCAAGACCGAACTGGCCGCCGTCACCATCGCGCGCTGGAGACGCTGATTCTTCATCGGGCCGCCTCGCGATCCTGGATTTCGCCGGTCATATAGGTGCCGAGCAACTCAGGAGTCGCTCGGCGCGGGTCGAGTTCGGCCGTGACGCGTCCGTCGAACATCACCACGATGCGATCGGACAAGCCGATGAGCTCTTCGAGGTCGGCCGAGATCAACAACACGCCCAGACCGTGGTCGCGCGCGTGCCGCAACTCTTCCCAGATGGCCGCCTGGGCGCCGACGTCGACACCACGGGTGGGGTGAGCCGCCAACAGAATCTTCGGATTGGTGGCCATCTCACGACCGACCACGAGCTTTTGCTGATTGCCGCCCGACAGTGCGAAGGCCGGAACCTGCTCGGATGGCGTGCGCACACCGAATCGTCGAATGATCTCGCGAGCGTCGGCTTCGGCCTTGCGCCGACCGATGAACGGTCCACTCGTGAGCGCCGGCTCGTCCTCGCGGCCGAGCATGGTGTTCTCCCAAAGCGGAGCGTCGAGAAGCAACCCCTCACGGTGACGGTCGAACGGGATGTACGAGAGACCCGATGAGATGCGCTCACGCGTCTCGACACCGGTGAGATCGCGACCGGCAATCTCGACGCGCCCGCTCACGAGCGGCATGAGGCCGAGAATCGCCTCGCACAACTCGAATTGGCCGTTGCCCTCCACGCCGGCGATGCCAACGATCTCGCCGGAGTGAACCGACAGCGAGATGCCTTCGAGCGCGAGTTTGGCTCCGGCGGCCGCGCCGGCAACCGAGAGATCGCTCACCGCAAGAACGATCTCGGAGCCGATGGGAGTTTCACGTCCGGACGGATCGGGGAGATCGCTACCCACCATGAGTTCGGCCAGACCACGACGATCGACCTGACTGGGCGTCGTGGTGGCGACGGTGGTTCCCTGGCGCATGACGGTGATCTCGTCGCAGTAGCGCAACACTTCGTCGAGTTTGTGCGAGATGAAGATGACCGTGCGGCCTTCGGCGACCAGTCGCTTGAGCGTGGCGAACAGTTCTTCGACTTCTTGTGGCACGAGCACCGCGGTGGGTTCGTCGAGAATGAGTATCTGCGCCCCGCGGTAGAGCACCTTCAGGATCTCCACGCGCTGCCGCTCGCCCACGCCGAGTGTTCCGACCAGGTCGTCGACGTCGAACGACACGCCCAGCGACGCCGCGAGTTCGGTGAGACGCGTCTTGGCCGCGGCCGAGTCGATGCGCCCGCGACGCCCGACCGGCTCGTTGCCGAGAATGATGTTCTCGAGGATCGACAGGTTGTCGGCCAGCTTGAAGTGCTGGTGCACCATCCCGATGCCGGCGGCGATGGCGTCGGTGGGGGATTTGAACGTGATTCCCCGGCCGTTGACGGCGATCGATCCTTCGTCGGGCTGGTGCATGCCGTACAGCGTCTTCATGAGAGTGGACTTGCCGGCACCGTTCTCGCCGACGACGGCGTGGATGGTGCCGGGTCGCACCCGCAGCGACACGTTGTAGTTGGCCACCACACCCGGGAAGCGCTTGGTGATGCCCGACAGTTCGACTGCCAGTGCTCCCGCCTCGTTCATGCCACCCCCGGAGTAGTCGCACCGTTCCGGTGCGCCGTGAACGCATCCGTTATAGCAGAGCCGGAAAGCAGAGAGCCCGGGTCGATGACCCGGGCTCTCTGGAGTTTCGAACTTCTTCGTGAGAAGTCCGAAGAACTCGTGATCGTCAGTGACGATCAGGGTGCCGTCGGCACCTCGATCTCGCCGGCGACGATCTTGGCCTTGATCTCGTCGAGCTGGCCAGCGATGTCGTCGACGTATCCGCCCGAGGTGGAGTAGCCGACGCCGTCGTTGCTCAGATCGAACACCTTGATGCCACCCGAGGTGTCACCCTCGCAAGCAGCCTTCATGGTCTCGAACACCGCCACGTCGACGCGCTTCAGCATCGAGGTGAGGATGCGTGCACGCTGATCGTCGTTGGCAGCAGTGAGGTACTGGTCGCTGTCGACACCGATGGCCCACTTGCCCGCCTCGACGGCGGCTTCGATGGTGCCCGCACCCGAACCGCCAGCGGCGGTGTAGATGATGTCGGCGCCTTCGCCGTACCAGCCCGAGGCGATTTCCTTGGCGCCTGCGACGTTGCCCCACGCGGAGTTGTCACCGGCTGGTCCGAGGTACGCGACCTTCACTTCGATGTCAGGGTTGATGTAGCGCGCACCCGCGGCGTAACCGGCCTCGAACTTCTTGATGAGGTCGATCTCCTGGCCACCGATGAAGCCGACGATGCCCGACTCGCTCTTCAGAGCAGCGGCCGCACCGACGAGGAACGAACCTTCCTGCTCGGCGAACACCAGGCTGCGCACGTTCGGTGCTTCGACGACCGAGTCGACGATGCCGAAGGTGACGCCGGTGTTGGCGGCAGCGACTTCGCCCATCGGATCGGTGAACATGAAGCCCACACCGACGATCACGCCAGCGCCGTCACCGGCGAGGAGTTCGAGGTTGGCCTTGCGGTCCTCGTCGACAGTCGCCTCGAGTTCCTTCACTTCGATGCCGAGTTCGGCAGTTGCGCGCTCGCCGCCAGCGGCGGCCGAGTCGTTGAACGTTCCGTCGCCGCGACCGCCAGTGTCGAAGGCGATGCCGCCGACGAGGTCACAGCCGCCTTCGGCCGGAGCTTCTGAGCCCGCGGGCGCTTCAGTTGCCGACGAACCGCCTTCGTCGTCGCCACCACAGGCAACGGCGAAGAGGCTCAGAGCAGCGAGCGGCGCGAGCAGCAAGCGTGATTTCTTGAGCATGTGTTTGGATTCCTCCCCTTGGACGTCCGACCGGGGTGCCGGACGTGGTTGGTTGCGTCAACCTTACACCTGGCCGAACTACTGGTTTCGGCCACGCTCCTGGATCTTCGCCCTGCGTTCGGCCACTTTTTCGGGAGAAAAACTGGTGCGTCGCCAGTCGGCTCCATCGCGTGCTTCGATCGTCCATCCGTCGGTTGCGGCGTGGATGTCGCGGTAGGTCCGACGAATCTGGCGAACGCCGGGCTGGTCGTTGCCGATGATGTCGCGCGCGATTCGACGTGTGAACGGAATCAACTCGGAGTGCGGCACGACGTGATTGACGAGTCCGAAAGCGAGCGCCTCGTCAGCCGACATGAAGTTGCCGGTGAAACTCATCTCACGCGCGCGACGAAGTCCGATGGCTTGCGGGAGAAGAACAGTGAGTCCCCAACCCGGCATCACTCCGACGCGGGAATGCGTGTCACCGAACTTCGCCTGTTCGGACGCGATGAGAAAGTCGCAGTTGAGCGCGAGTTCGAAACCGCCCGTGATGGCCACGCCGTTCACGGCACCGATCAGTGGCTTGTCGACCATCGGGAACGGCCCGCGCACTCCGTCGGAGTTGGGGCGTCCGTCGGCGCCCGATCCGGAGCCGAGGTTGCCGCCCGTCGAGCCCAACTCCTTCAGGTCGAGTCCGGCGCAGAAAGCGGGATCGGTTCCGGTGAGAACGATCACGTCGACGTCGTCGCGATCGTTGGCCTCACGAAGACGGCGCGGAAGTTCGCGGAGCACTTCGCTCGACAGCGCGTTGCGCGCATCTGGTCGATTGAGGGTGACGGTGGCGATGCGCTCGCTCACGTCGAACAACACGACGTCTGACGGTGATGTGGTCATGGTGATTCAGGCTCCTTCGTTCTCGGCGGGCAGGAACGAGTACTTCACGTCCCCGAGTTTCACGAGCATCGCCGCGATCCAACCACCGAGAGCCCCGAAGTGATCGTCGAGAGTCGTGCTCGATCCGTCGGCCAGCGACTGGTCGGAGAGTTCGTACAAGCCCTCATAGGTGCATTCGACCGCGTACTCGCATTCAAGGGATCCGGGCGACGAACTCGAGACGTCGAACGACTCGCTGTCGTACGCCGATTCGACGGTGATGCCCGCGCGCTCGAGTCGGCCGTCGCCGATGAGAGGACTCGTGGCTGGGAGCAACTCGCGCACCAGCGCGACGTCGGGCTGCGCACTGATGCGTTGGATACGCAGAACGATTTCCATCTCGATCGCCGGTCTCTCGTCGGACGAATCTTCGACGTACCAACGGCGGTACGCGGTCTGGCTCCACGACGGCCAGTCGAAGGTGATGTGAGCGAGCACGCGGGGTGGGAGTCCCTCACCCGGAAGGCCGTAACTCGTTTCCCACGACAGATCCCCCAACAAGACGTCGACCTGGAAGTGCTCTTCGAAGGCCTGGCGCTCGAGGAATGCGCGCTCGAACGCATCGCGCAACGCGCTGATGACGTCGGTGAACACGTGGTCGAGCACGGCTCGAACCTATCGCTCGTGCGAGACTGACCTCGTGACGAACAACGACGCACTCGTACTCCTCGACATCGCCGACGGCGTGGCCACCATCACGCTCAACAATCCCGGCGAGCGCAACACGCTCACGGCTCCGATGGTCGAGCAGATCACCGCCGCCATGGATCGCATCGAGTCCGACCCGGGCATCGGGGCCATCGTGGTCACCGGCGCGGCGCCGGCCTTTTGCGCCGGGGCGAACCTGGGCAACCTCCAGCAGAGCTCGGCCGAGAGCTTGGGCAACATCTACGAGGGCTTCTTGCGCATCGCCCGCAGCGAATTGCCCACGATCGCGGCTGTGAACGGGGCGGCCGTGGGTGCGGGCATGAATCTGGCCCTGGGCTGCGACGTTCGGGTGGCGGCGCGGCGAGCCAAGTTCGACACGCGATTTCTGCAGATCGGTATCCATCCCGGAGGTGGACACACGTGGATGCTGCGTCGCATCGCCGGACCGCAGACTGCGATGGCCACGGTGATCTTCGGTGAAGTGGTCGACGGCACCGAGGCCGAGCGCCTCGGCATCGTGCACCGTTGCGTGGAGGACGATCAGTTGCAGTCCGTCGCACACGCCATGGCGGCGCGGGCCGCCGCGGCGCCCCGTGAGCTGGTGATCGAGACGAAGAAGACCATCAAGGCCATGGCCGATGTGTCGGTTCATGACGACGCGGTGGCCCGCGAACTCACACCGCAACTCTGGAGCACCCGCCAGCCCTGGTTCGCTGAGCGCATCGCCGCTCTGCAGGCACAAATCTCCAGCAAGAAGTAACGGAGTACCGCACTAACCCCACCGACAGGGTTGCCCTTGAAATCTTCGGCCGGAGGAGTACGGTTCGGCCAAGGGAGTTCAACGGAACCTGTGAAAGGGGGACCGATGAGCAAGCGCCATCGTTCGGACGAGGCGGTACCGCTACCCCGGGCCGAATTGCGGGCCCACGCGCACAACGAGCGTCATCGCGTGAAAGGCGAGCTGCACGAGTTGGCCGCGTTGGTGTCGCACGGAGTCGAACCCGACGACGTGATCGACCCGGGTGCCGAGTGGAAGCCGGCGCATCACCACGACGCCGATCGAGCAATCAAGAAGCTCGACTCGTCACGACGTCTGCGCCACTGGAAGCGCAAGGACTGGAAACGGCGCACGGTGGTCAGGCGGCAGAAGAACGCGGCCTGGCGTCGACTCGCCGATACGGCCTGACGTTCAGCCCAGCCCGACGTTCAACTCGCCGTGTTGGTGAGCCACGCGTGCGCGAACTCGTCGCGTCGTTCGGCCCATTCTTCGGCAGTGATGCCGTAACGCACGTGGTCTTCCCACACACCGTTGATCTCGAGGAAGCGCAGCGCGGTGCCTTCGTTGCGGATGTCGAGTTTCTCCATCACGCGGTGGCTGTTGTGATTGCGCGGCACGATGCAGATCTCGACGCGATGCAGGTCGAGCTCCTCGAACGCGTAGCGCAGCACCACCGCCACCGCCTCGGCGACGTAACTGTGGCCCGCGCGCGCTTGGTCGATCCAGTACCCGATGGTTCCGCTCTGCAGTGCGCCGCGCACGACGTTGTTGAGATTCACCTGTCCGGCGAAGGCATTGTCGACGAAGAGACCGAATGCATAACTGACTCCGGTCTGACGATCGCGTTCCTGCAGGTTGCAGCGTGACGTGAAAGCATCGCGATCGGTGCTCGGATCGGGCGCGTACGGAATGCGCTGTGGTTCCCACACGGTGAGCCAATCGTGATTGCGGCGGCGAACTTCCGACCAGGCCGGAAAGTCGGGGGCCACGAGCGGACGCAGCATCACACGACGCCCGTAGAGGCGTAGCGAACCCGTGGTGCGGGCCGGATGATCGGTGTGACGGGACGTGCGGGTCATGGTTCACCCAGCAGTTCAGCACACACGCCGTCCATGAGGTTGTGCGCAGACACGGTGATTGCGGGCGCATCGAATCGACGCATCAACGCCACGAGCACGCACAGACCCCCGACGATCACGTCGGCCCGGTCGCGGGGCAAGCCCGGATTGTGGACACGGTCGGCGAATGGCTCGGTCGCGAGAGTACGGAACACGTCCTCCACGGCGGCTCGCTCGAGGTCGAATCCGTGCAATGTGGCCGGGTCGAACGTTCGCTGGCCCATCTCCACAGCGGCCGTGGTGACGATGGTGCCGGCCGTTCCGATGAAGTGAGTCGCCCGAACCACGTCGGGAATCTCACGGATCACGTCATCGACCAAGTCGTAGGTATCGCCGATGGCGTTGGTGAGTTCTTCCGGCCGGGGCGGGTCGCAGGTGAAGTGGCGTTCGGTGAGCCGCACCGCACCCACGTCGATACTGCGGGCCGCCACCACGGTGGGTCGGCCGCCCACCAATTCACCCAGGATCAGTTCGGTTGATCCGCCGCCGATGTCGATGACCAGATGGAAACCGGGCGGTACCGACAATCCGGTGACCGCACCGCGATGCGACAAGCGGGCCTCGTCGTTTCCGCTCAGCAATTCGGGTGCTGACGACATCGCGATCTCCACGGCCTCGAGAAAGGCCCGGCCGTTCGAGGCGTCGCGAGTAGCGCTGGTGGCTGTGACGCGCAGGCGATCGACTGCGAGTTCGTCGAGGATGCTTCGGTATTCACGCAAGCACGTGAGGGTGCGGGTCACAGCATCGTCGTCGAGACGCTTGGTGCGATCGACACCGGCGCCGAGTCGGGTGACGGTCACGATGCGACGCACCGTGCTGCCGTCGCGGTCGCACACGAGAAGGTTGGTGGAGTTGGTGCCGATGTCGATCGACGCCACTCGCCCCGAACTCATGTGACGCTTCCTCGTTCGGTCGATCGCAGCCGGGCGTCGACCCAGCGACCCACCGGATCGTCGCCACCGGCCAGAAAGTAGGCGTAATGACCGTGCAAGCACTTCACACCGGTTCGTGTTCCGCTCACGCCACCGCTCGGGCGCGGACCGGTGTGATCGGACGGAATCAGTGCGTCGCGCTCGGCGCCGTAGCGCGCGTGGGCCGCCGCCAACTCGTCGGCATCGACCTCGGCTTCGGCTCGATCGACGCCGCCCTCAGCTTCGAGACGACTCACGGCCACGACCTCATGGCGCCCGCACAGCCAGTAGAGCGTGGGCATCGGCGTTCCGTCGTCGAGCAACGGATGGTTACGGATCACGACTGGAACACCATCGGCGTCGCGGACGACCACCTCGAAACGGCCACTGGGCGGACGACCCAGTAGTTCCTCGACGAGGACGATGTCCGACTCGGGGTCGCGACTGGCTGGGCTCAACTCTTGCGACGACGGCGACGGAAGAGTCCGCGCAAGAACAGCAACGCCGCGGCGACACCGGCGGCGATCGGCAAGAAGCGCTTCATCACCGCTCCGCCGGCCACATCGCCGAGATTCAACGGCTCGGCGGCGGGGCCTTCGATCTTGCGCACGGCCGGCTGGCCCGATGCGTCGGTGGTGGGAGCCGGAGCGGCCGGCGCGGTTGTGGCACCGGTGCCTTCGCGCTCGATGAGTGCGTTGAGATTGTCGGAGAACTGACCGAGCAACTTGTCGCTCACGTCGGCGAGGGCGCCGCGTCCGAACTGCGCCACCTTGCCAGTGATCGACAGGTCGGTCACCACGTTGCAGGTGGTTGCGGTGGGGGAGATTTCAGTGAGCGTGGCTGTGATGGTGGCCGACGCGTTGCCCTTGCCGCCGGTGTCACGGCCGCTGGCCTTGAGGACGGCTTTGTAGCCCGCGGCATCCTGCTCGGCGAACTGGGCCTCGCCCTTGAACTGAGCGGTGATGGGGCCGACCTTGATCTTCACGACGCCCTTGTACACGTCGCCGTGAACTTCCTGGAGTTCGGCGCCGGGCAGGCACGGAGCGAGGCGCTCGAGGTTGGTGAGGACCGTCCAGGTCTCGGCGATCGGCCGGTTGACGGTGAACGAATGATTCAGGTCCATGAGTCGAGATCCTCCTGCGTGTCGATGTCGGCACTCGAGCCAGCGCAGGCTACTTCCGAAACGAGTTCGGGGCGCAGGCGAATGAGGTCGCGCGCGCCACTGTCACCACTCACCGGAAGCAACGACCACACCGACTCGTGCAGGCGCACCGGATTGCCGCGAACACCGTCGTAGGTGGCCACGGCGATTGGCGACGTCGATGCCGCGACGGCTCGCCATGCTTCAGGTGTGACGAAGGGTTGGTCGGCCAGTCCGATCACCACGACATCGGCATCGTGCTCACGAGCAGTGGCCAGCGCGCACTGCACCGAGGACGCTTGGCCCTCGGCCCAGTACGGGTTGCGCACCACACGGCAGCCGTCCGTGACCTCGGCGGGCAGGTCGACCGCCCCGACCACGACGATCACGGGCCCGATGGCCGCGGTCCGGGCCGCACCGATCGCCCGGCCGGCCACTGTGTCGGTCCCTGTCTCGGCTCCGAGGCGAGCCAGGAGCTTGTGGGTGGGTCCGGAGAACCGCGAACCCGCTCCGGCGGCCAGGACGACGGCGACTGTTGTCACAACCCCACTTTGCCCGATGAGCAGGGCTTTCGTGGTGTTCGAGGGTCGGTTTCCGGGGTGAAACCGGTCCAGGATCCGCCCCGGCCTTGAATGTTTCATTTTCGTTGCATTACCGTTTCGGTCTTCTGACGGCTGGCCCTTGAGGTCGACCGGTGAACCGTTCCCGATCTCGGGAGGTGAGCAGTGAGCGCCAGTGACATCCATACGCATTCGTGTCGTGATGAGTCCTGTCGTCGTGGCGTCGCCGTACGCGTTCGACGGCTCCTCGCTGTGGTCGTCGCTTCCATCGCGGTGACCGTCACCTTCGCCGACCCGCTTCTCGGTGGATCGGCTGCTCAGGCCGCGCCGGCCCGTCTGGCGGATCCGATCGCCGAAGTGGCATCGGGTGCTCTGGTGTTGGCACGCACGACCACGCCGTCGTTCGCTGCCTGGCGCCGTGAAGTCGCCGAAGAAGTCGGACTTCGTCTCGAGATCGATCCGGCTGTCCTCGAAGTCGCATGGTCGCGGGCCGACGCCGAGCATCAGATCGCGCTCATGGCCGCACTCGCTCAGATCGGCACGCCCTATCGCCGCCGCACATCCGATCCGGCGCGCGGATTCGATTGCTCGGGTCTCACCACCTGGGCCTGGGCACAGGCCGGCCATTCGTTGCCGCGCAACTCGACGCAGCAATGGCGTGCGGGTGATCCGCGCACCATCGACACCGCTCAAGCTGGCGATCTACTCCGCTACCCCGGACACGTGATGATGTGGCTCGGTGTGGGCCGCGCCATCGTGCACTCACCGCAATCGGGTGAGCACGTCGAAGTGCAGATCTTGTCGGAGCGATCCTTCGAGCGCAGTCAGTTCTTCGACCCGAGTTGAACGATCACGCGCGGGCGTGAATCGTCACGATGTGGTGAAGGCCGACGGATCGGCGCTGGGGTTCACGGCGGTGGCTTCGATGAGCAGATCGGCTGTGTCGAGATACGCGAGCACGCCCAGGCCGTCGAACGCGCAGTACGACTTCTCACGGGTGATGCCGGTCGAGTCGACCACGGGGACGGTCGCACACGTCGCGGGACGATCGGCGATGGTGCGACTCGACGACTGCGAGTCACCGACTGCCACGACGGCATCTTGCTCGAGTCGATCGATCACGGCGCTCTGGAAGATGCGCGAGTTGACCATGCGGTCGGCCACTCGTGTTTCGTCGATGCCGGGGCGACACTCGCTCGTGATCGTCGAGCAGGTGGCCGTCGAACCATCGGCCGCGAACACGAACCGCACCTCGGCGATCTGGAGGCTGGTGCCCAATGCCCGGTCGACCGAAATCGAGCCGGTTGTGGATTGCCCACCGAACTTCGTGGTGACCGAATAGTCGACCCGGAAAGAGGTCAATTCCGAATCGGAAGTGAAACCGGCAGCCAGGACGTCGACCACCGCACTGATCGCGGCATCGTCGATGGAGGGGATGGTGTCGTCGGTGACGAGTCGCGGGCGTTCACCCGTGATGCATCCGCCGAGTGCGGTCAGTCCGATCACGACACCAACGACGGCACCGCGACCGAGACTGCGCCCCGTCAGCCGTGTGCCGTGAGTCCGAACGTTCACATGGTGAGCCTACGCAGGTGAACCGTATTGTGACGGTGTGATCGAACTCGACGCCGCGACCTTCCTGCTGCAGTGGGCCGCGGGCGGAATGATCGGTTGTTGGTTCACCACTCGGCGACGAGAGGTCGGACTCGGTTACGGGTGGATGTTGCGCATCACATTTCTGTGCTTCGCCGTGGCAGCCGCGGCGCTCGGATGGTCGTCCGACGGGGGAGCCGCCACTCGCCTTCGCGATGTCACGAGTGTTCTCGTCGCCCTCGCGTGTGCCGGAGCCTTGGCATCGAGCATCGTGCGGCGCAAAGCCGGTGTGCGCGGGCAACTCGCGGATCACGATCGACGGAGTCAGCGCATCGCTGAAATGACGGGTATCGACCGCGACGAAGTGGCGCTCGAACGAGAGGGCCGCGAGTTCGATCCACGTCTCGATCTGGTCGCGCCCATCGTCGGAGCCGTGGGTCTGGTGGCGGCCGGTGTCGACGCGGGCGGCAACGACGGTCTCGCCATCGCGCGGATCATCGTCGGTGCGGTGTTCCTCGGTTTCGTGACCGACGCGATGCTCCTCGGCCACTGGTATCTCGTTCAGCCCGGACTTCCGCGTCGTCACGTCAACGACATCGTGCGCGCGTTCTTGTGGGTGTGGCCGGCCGAAGTGGTGGTCATGTTGATACCGACCGGAATGTTCAGCGTGTTCTCGGGTGCGGTCGACGACGGCTGGGGCGGTCAACTCGGATGGTTCTGGGCGGCCTGTGCGGTGACCACGGGAGTTCTCGGCGTCGTCACGCAACGCGCACTTCGCGAACGCTCGTATTCGGCGGTGATGGCCGCGACCGGGCTCATGTATCTCGCGATCCTCACGGCCTTCGGCACCGACTTGGTGGCGCGGGCCGTTCTGGCCGGCTGATCAGCCGATCACGCCCGCCGCTCGTAGTGCCGCGGCGTCGAGTCCCACCTCAGTGACGATCTCGTCGCTGTGTTCGCCCGGCATCGGCGCATGACGACCGACGCGGGACGGCGTGGCCGAGAAGCGAGCAGCCGGACGTGGTTCGCGGGTGCGGCCAGCCACCGGATGCTCACGTTCGACGAACACCGCATTGTTGATCACCTGAGGCTGGGTCGGCAGCTCGGGAATCGTCACGATCTTCGAAGCCGGAACGTCGCATTCGTGCGCCCGCGCCACGAACTCGTCGACACCGCGTTCGGCTGCGAGTTCGATCATGAGCGGGACGAGCTGCGATGCGTTCGCGGTGCGCGCGAACATGGTGGAGAAGCGCTCGTCGGACGCGAGGTCGGGTCGGCCGTACGCCTCGCACAGGCCCTTGAACTCGGAATCACTCACCACGCCGATAGAGGCGAAGCCGTCCTTCATGCGCGTCACGGCGTAGTTCTGCGCGATCGTCGGCGTGCGGTTCGCGTCGTCGTCGAGGAGAACCGCATCCATGGCCGAATCAGGCCACAGGAACGCGATTGCCGCGTCGAGCATCGCGAGCACGATGTGCTGACCCTGTGCTTGGCCACGCTCGCGTGCGAGCAATGCCGCGGTGATGGCCTGCGCCGCTTTCAACGAGGTGACCTTGTCGCACAGCAACGTGCGGAACAACGACGGCGTGCCAGTCTGCGGGTCGACCTGAACACTGGCCAGACCCGAAGCCCCTTGAATGACGTTGTCGTACACGCGATGGCCACTGGCCGGACCGTCGGGGCCGTAACCGCTGATGCTCACGTACACGAGGTTCGGGTTGACGGCCTTCAAGTCGTCGTATCCGATGCCGAGTCGCTCGACGGCACCCGGTCGGAAGTTCTGGATGACGACATCAGCGGATTTGGCGAGGGTCTTCAACACGTCGACGCCTTCCGGGCGCTTCAAGTCGACGACGAGCGAACGCTTGCCGCGGTTGTTGTTGAGGAAGATCCCGGTCATGCCACCTTTGGCGGAACCGAGATAGCGCATGAAGTCGCCGATGCCCGGTGACTCCACCTTGATGACGTCGGCACCTTGGTCGGCGAGCGTCATCGCAGCCAACGGGCCGGAGATCATCACCGAGAGGTCGAGAACCTTGATGCCGTGGAGGGGGCCGTTGCTCGTTGTCATGCGGCCATGTTCTCATGGCCGTCGAATTCTCACGCCACCGTGCTCGAGTGAGCTCGAATGCGATGGGCGAGAAGTCCCCCGATCACGGTCAACACGAAGGCGGCCGAGAAGTTGGTGACGAGCGCCGAACTCAACGACCAGGCGCCTCGGTCGGCGATGGCCACGGTTGCTCCACCCAGTCCACCCATCAAACTGAAGCCGATGCTGTCGGCGAGGTTCACCTGGCTCGCGATCACTCCGTCGCGTCCGGGTTCGGCGTGGGTCATCGCCGCAACCGACGTCGGGACGAACAGCAGACCCATGCCGAGGCCCGCCAAACACCACGTGGCGAACACGGCGGGTAGTGGCCACGAGGCATCCACGACCATCGATGTCGTCGCGACGCCCAGCCCGATGAGAGCGAAACCAAGGGTTGCGCTGCGGTCCGGTCGAACGTGAGGCATCTTCGACACGATGGCTGAACCGATGCTCCACGTGACCGCGGCGCCAATGATCACGAATCCTTGAACCGTGGCCGACGCACCATGAATGCGATCGGCGGCCAGCGGAACGAACGAATCGACTCCCAGAAATGCCGCGGTGGCGAGAATTCGACACATGACGATGGCGGCGAGTCCGTGCGATGCTCGGGCAACGCCCGCTGGAGACAGTTGCTTCCAGGCTCGCACGCCGACGAGCGCTCCGATGACAGCGATCGGAATGCCGATCACGTGAAGTGACGACTGCAGCCCGATCGCCAAGGCACCGATGCCGGCCGCGAGTCGCACGGCTTGCATGATGCGTCGTTGGTTGTCGACACTCGAATGTTGCCCCGTTCCGACGAGGGCCGGGTTGCGCATGGCGGGCAGGGCGAGCGCGGCGGTAGCGACGACGAGTGGGAGCACCGACACGAACACCGAACGCCAGCCGAACGCGTTGGTCATCCAGCCTGCGAGTCCGGGAGCGATGAGACTCGGAAGCACCCAGCCGGCCGACACCCACGCGAAGATGCGCGCTTGTTCGTGCGACGCCCACATCCGGTTGATCACGGCGTAGGCCACCGGAATCAGCCCACCGGATCCGATTCCTTGCACGAGTCGCCCGAGCAGGACCACCCACATCGACGGTGCGATGGCGGCAATCAGTAGACCGACCGAGAACAATCCGAGTGAAATCGCGTACGGAAGCCGAGGACCGCGACTGTCGATGAGTCCACCCACGGTGACGAGGCTCACGATGTTGGCCAACGTGTAGGCCGCGAGGGTTGCGCCGTAGAGCGAGTCGCCACCCAATTCGTCGGACACCGTGGGGAGAGCAGTGATCACCGCGGTCACCTCGAACGCGATGAGCGTCGTGGCCAGAACGAGTCCGACCGCGAGTGGACCGCGGCGCTCCGACGTCGTCGTGTCGGTCAAGGCGTTGGCGCGACCAGCGGCCACGGCCGCTCGTGCTCGCAGGCGAGTGCGACATCGAGAAGCAGCTGTTCGCTGAAGTGGCGGCCGACGACCTGCAGGCCCACCGGGAGACCGTCGACGAAACCCGACGGGATCGACACCGCGGCGTTGCCGTGCAGATTGGCCGGGAACGTGAGTCGACCGTTGTTGCCGGCGCCCGCGGTGATGCCACCGAATTCGCTCGGAAGCGGACCCTCGGCGGCGAACGCGACGTCGGGATTGGATGCGGTCAGGACGAAGTCGACGCCATCGATCGGGTCGAAGATCTCGGCCATGCGGTCGTTGAGAGCGGCGCGACGCGACTCGATGCGAGCGCGAGCATCGGTGCCGTATCGACCGAGAGTCGTTTCGATGCCGAACCGCATCTCGGGAGTGAGCACATCGGCACAGTCGGGCCAGTGATCGGCCAGAGCGGCGTGGATCTCGATCATTCCGCTGATGCTCCAGGCCGCACCCATACTCGGTAGCGACGTGTCGATGTCGACGCGCTTCCATCCGAAGTGGCTCACCAGCCAGTCGATCTGTTCGGACAGTACCGACCACATGGCGGGCGACACGACGGCACCGCCCCAATCGCTCGCGACGGCGACGCGCATTCCGCGCAGTTGCTCGGCGAAGCGACCGAGTTGCGACTCCCACTGCGTGTGGTCAGGGAGGCTGAACGGATCGCGGGCGTCGCGTCCGCTACAGACGTCGAACCAGCGCGCAGTGTCGCGAACGCTGCGCGACACACAACCTGTGTTCACCGTGAGATTCCCGAGTTGCGCATGCGGTGCGCGCGGGATGCGTCCATAGGTGGCCTTGAGTCCGAGCAGTCCCGTGAATCCGGCCGGGATGCGAATCGATCCACCGCCGTCTCCGGCGGTGGCCAGGGTGACGAGGCCGCCCGCTACTGCGGCTGCACTGCCGCCCGACGAACCACCCGGAGTGCGACCGTGTTGCCACGGGTTGTGTGTCGCGCCGTTCAACACCGTGCGCGTGACGTTCACGCCACCGAACTCACTGGCGGTCGTGAGACCGGCGAGCACGGCACCGGCGCGTTCGAGTCGTTGCACCATCACCGACGAGTAGGTGGCCTTGCGGTCGGCGAACACCACACAGGCCTCGGTGTCGGGCCAGCCCTTCACCTGATCGAGCTCCTTCACGCCGATGGGCAGGCCGCCGAACGGCTGCGACACGTCGGCGCGACGCGCCGCGTCACGCGCGCGCTCGGGATCGACGAACGAGAACGAGTTGAGTCGACTCGACTCGATGGCCGCCAACGACGCGTCGAGCTCCTCCAGCGGGTGACGCTCCTTGCGCCGAAACGCATCCATCAACGAGCACGCGTCGCCCGTCCACGGAGTAGCCGATGATTGTGACGAGTGCGTGTTCGACGACATGGTTCGGACGCTAGTGCGCTCGTAGAGTCGGACGAGATGGACAGTCGACAGTTCCTCGGTCTGCAGCCCACCCACAATCCGTATCGCTGGGTTCTTCCGGTGGTTCCGGGTATCTCCACCGGCGGTGGGTTCCTGTACGGAGGGTGTGGTCTGGCTGCCGCCGTGGCCGCGATGGAAGGAACATCGGGTCGCAAGGCCGTATGGGCCACTGCGCAGTACCTCTCGTACGCCAAACCGGGCGAAACGATGGACATCGACGTCGTGCTCGCCGTTCACGGCCACCAGATCACCCAAGCCCGCGCGTTGTGTCACGTGGGTGATCGCGAGATTCTCACCGTCAACGCCGCCTTGGGCGATCGTGATCTCGTGGAAGCCGGGCAATGGGAAACCATGCCCACCGACATTCCGGCGCCGCACGAATGCGCCGAGCGTCCGCACGTCCTCGATTGGTCGGGGACCATCTCGAGTCGTATGGACCAGCGCATCGTGAAGGGCCGCGAACATCTCGAAGAACTCGACGGCACACCGGGTGACGGTCAGGTTCTGCTCTGGACGCGGATTCCCGAAGTGATCGAGGGAGTCGACACGGCCACATTGGCCATCCTGGGCGACTTCGTTCCGATGGGAGTGGGTCAGTCGCTCGGCATTCGTGGGGGCGGGAACAGCCTCGACAACACCATTCGCGTGGGCAAACTCGTCCCCACCGAATGGGTCTTGCTCGACATCCGCATCCACATGGTTCAGCGCGGCTTCGGGCACGGATTGGTGCACATGTTCGCCGAGGACGGAACCCTTCTGGCCACGGCGAGTCAGAGTTGCATCGTGCGGTTCTGGCGCGACATGCCCGGTCCGGGCCCCTCGGGTAAAGCGAAGTGACCCGGGTCGGCCACAATGGCCGACATGACTTCATCGCTGCCTCGTCGCAATGGCATGACCGTTCCGTTGCCCGGTCACCTTCATACTCATCGCGACAAACTCGTCGAGTTGGCCGACCTCGGCTACTCCGACATCTGGTCGGCCGAATCAGATGGTGCCGACGCCTTCACTCCGCTCACGTTGGCAGCCGCTTGGGAACCGCGCTTGCGTCTGGGTACGGCCATCGTTCCGGCCTACACCCGTTCGCCCGCCTGCTTCGCGCAGAGCGTGGCGAGTCTGGCCGACGCCGCGCCCGGTCGTTTCGCGATCGGCATCGGATCGAGCAGCAACGTGATCGTCGAACGCTGGAACGGCGTGCCCTTCGTCGAGCCGTACAAGAAGGTTCGCGACGTCGTTCGTTTCTTGAACGACGCGCTGGCTGGAGAGAAGATCGCCAAGTCGTACGACACCTTCACCGTGAACGGATTCAAGTTGGGTGTGCGGCCGGAAGTGAAGCCGAGCATTCTCGTGGCGGCGTTACGCGACGGCATGCTGCGTCTGGCCGGTCGCGAAGCCGACGGGGCGATCATCAACTGGTTGTCGCCCGACGACGTCCGCAAGGTGGTGGACGTGGTGCGGGACGCCGCCGGTGGCGCTGAGCGGGAGATCGTGGCTCGCATCTTCGTGTGTCCGAGTGAGAACACCGACGTGGTGCGCAACGCGGCGAAGTTCGCGATCGCCGCGTACTTGAACGTTCCGGTGTACGCGGCGTTCCACGAGTGGCTCGGTCGAGGCCCGCAATTGGCCGGTATGTGGGACGCGTGGAAGGCCGGTGACCGCAAGGCGGCCTTGGCCGCCATCCCCGACGAGGTCGTGGACGACTTGGTGGTGCATGGATCGCCGGCGCAGTGTCGAGCCCAGATCGATCGCTACTTCGCCAACGGTGTCACCACCAGTTCTCTGGCGATCCTGCCGCTCGACCCGGAACTCGATTTCTGGAACGCGGTGAAAGAGTTGTCGCCCAGCGCGAACTAGGCCGCTTCCGAGCTGGCGAAGCCGTCGAGGATGCGTCGCATCTCGGCCACGTGTTCGAGACCGATCCGGCACGTTTCGTCGTCGAGTGTGAAGAGAGACGCGAGATCGTCGGGCACCGAGAGGTGGTCGCGGTGGAATCCGTCGAGGGTGAGTTGTTCGGGGCGCGTGGTGCTGGCCATGTGGTCAGCCTTCCGACGGGGTGTGGCAGAGATCGGTTGCGCATCGGGCCCGTTCAGTAGTTTCGAGCCGTGACGGCTGATCAGGGGGACGACTCGCTCGACGAGCGTCGCCCGGCTTGGCCGGTCCTGCGGGCGGCCCTGGCCGCGCAGAAGTGGGGTCTGACCATCGGTGTGCTGATCGGTCTCACCTGGACCGTCGGCAAGGTCGCCGTGCCTCAGCTCACCAAACTCGGCATCGACCGCGCAATCGAAGGTGACGACTCTCTGGCCTTCTGGGCCTTGTTGATCGTCGCGGCTGGCGTCATCGCCGGCATCTTCACCGCGTTCAGGCGGTGGATCGCGTTTCGTGAGAGTCGGCTGACCGAGACGCGTCTACGCGAGCGGATCTTCGCGCATCTGCTCACGCTGCACGTGGGGTACCACGACCGGATGTCGACCGGACAGTTGATGAGCCGCGCCTCGTCCGATCTGCAACAGGTGCAGGCCTTCGTGGTGATGATTCCGCTCGTCTTGTCGAACGTGGCGATGATCATCACCGTCGTCGTCCTCCTGGTGATTTCCGAACCTCTTCTCGCACTTCTCGCTCTCGCGCCGCTGCCGCTCGTGAACGTTCTTGCCAATCGTTTTTCGCGACGTATCCATCCGGCCAACATGGCGGTTCAAGCCGAACAGGCCCAACTCGCGTCGGTGGTCGAAGAGACCGTGTCGGGCGTACGAGTCATCAAGGGATTCGGTGCCGAACGAGTGCAGGCGGCCAAGTTGCGGGTGGAAGCCGACGACATCCGGCGCGAGTCGTTGGCGGCGGCGCGTATTCGCAGCCGCTTCCTGCCGGCCATCGACTTGTTGCCGGCCATCGGTCTGGTCGCGGTCCTCGGCGTGGGTGGTCACCGGGTCATCGATGGTGGAATGACCATCGGCGATCTCGTGAAGTTCAACGCGTACATCACGATGCTCATCTGGCCGCTGCGCAACATCGGTATGACGGTGGCCCTCGGTCAACGCGCAGCGGTTGCGCTGGAGCGAGTGAATCAAGTTCTGTCGACACCGAGTGCCGTGGCTGATGCAGCGGTTCCTCGTCACCTTCCTTCCGGGGGTTCGGTGGGAGCGGTCGAGTTCGATCACGTGTGTTTCGGTTACGACTCCGGGTCGCGCATCCTCGACGACTTCCACGTGTCGATTCCCGCTGGCCACGCCGTGGCCCTCGTCGGCGGCACGGGCTCGGGTAAGTCGACCGTCGTTCGATTGCTCACGCGTTTCCACGACGTCGACGCCGGGGCCATACGCATCGACGGTGTGGACGTGCGCGACCTCGAACTGCACGAACTTCGGCACGCGGTCGGCATCGTGTTCGAAGAGACGTTTCTCTTCAACGACACCGTGCGCGCCAACATCGCATTCGCCCGCCCCGAAGCCCCGATGGTCGACATCGAGCGAGCCGCTGTTCTGGCCGGCGCCCACGACTTCATCCAGCGGCTGCCCGATGGGTACGACACGATCCTCGGCGAGCGCGGCTATTCGCTGTCGGGGGGTCAGCGTCAACGGGTGGCCATCGCTCGTGCGATCGTTTCCGATCCACGAGTGCTCGTGCTCGACGACGCGACGTCGGCAGTCGACCCGTCGAAGGAGCACGAGATCCGCGACGCGATGGCCACGGTCATGAAGGGCCGCACCACGATCGTCATCGCGCACCGTCCGGGAACCATCGCCTTGGCCGACACGGTGGTTCTCCTGGACGGCGGGCGAGTGGCCGCGGTGGGAACCCACGATCAGTTGCTCGCAACCGACAGTCGCTACCGCCAGGTTCTCGCGGCCTGGGCCGTGCGCGACGACGCCGGCGACGATGACGCGCCCGTCCCGTCACCCGAAGCGGCCCACGACGTGGCCACCGGCGAGATCGTGCGTTCACGGGCGTCATCGCCCGATGAGGGGCAGGTCTAGATGTGGGGCATGTCAGCCATCAGCGACGAGGACCGTCTCGATCGCACCGAGACGGTCGGGGTACTGCGGCGCACGTATTCGTTGGCTCGCGACCAACGGCGTCTCATCCTGATCGCGTTCGGCTTGGTGGTGATCAGCACGCTGGTGTCGTTGGCCGGGCCAGTTCTCGTGCGCTTCGGCATCGACCACGGCATCAAGGACCGCAACGGAACCACGCTCAACGTGGTGGTCGGGTTGTACGTGGCGGTCGTGATCGTGGGGTACGTGGTTGGTCGACTGCAGTACGTCGCTATCAACCGCGCCGGTGAAGGATTTCTCCGCGATCTGCGCCTCTTGGTGTTCCGCCGTCTGCAACGGCAGTCGATGGCTTTCTTCGATCGCGAGAAGGCCGGCGTACTCGTGTCGCGAATGACTGCCGACATCGAGTCGATGAGCGAACTCATCCAGTTCGGCCTGTTGCAGTTCGTGTCGTCGTTCCTTCTGCTGTTGATGTCGACCGTGCTGTTGTTCGCCATGTCGTGGGAACTCGCTCTGGTCGCCTTCGCGGTGTTCCCGTTCATCGTGGTCGCTTCCATTCGATTCCAGCGCCTCTCCAACCAGGCCTACCTCGAAGTTCGCGAACGAGTGGGCAACAACCTGTCGACTCTGCAGGAGGGCATCACCGGGGTGCGCGTGATCCAGGCTTACGGCCAGGAGGCGGCGTACAGCGCCAAGTTCCGCACGACCAACCGCGCGTTGTTCGGTTCGCACATGCGGAGTGTGCGCGTGAGCACGTGGTACTTCGGCCTGGTCGAGTTCGCGGGCATCGCCGCGACCGGAGCGATCATCGGCATCGGCGGTTGGCTCGTGCACCGTGACGAAGTCACCCTCGGGACAGTCACCGCGTTCATTCTCCTGCTGGCCAACTTGTTCGATCCGGTGCAGCAATTGAGCCAGCTCTACAACACGGTGCAGTCGTCCACGGCCGCCCTCAACAAGTTGTTCGCGATCATCGACGCGGTGCCCGACGTGAACGAGGTCGACTCACCCACTCCGCTGCCGCGGCGAGGTGCGATCGACGTGCGCGAGGTGACCTTCGCGTACCAGGGAGCCGAACGCCCAGCACTCGAGTCGGTCACCATGTCGGTGGCCGATGGTGAACGTCTCGCGCTGGTGGGTCCCACCGGAGCGGGTAAGTCGACGCTCGCCAAGTTGATGGCTCGGTTGTACGACCCCACGCGCTCGCCCACATCGGGCCTCACCGGAGTCGTGCGCTTCGGAGGGGTCGACCTTCGCGAAGCGTCGTCGAAGGAACTGCGCGAACGCATCGTGGTGGTTCCCCAGGAGGGTTTCTGCTTCAGCGGTTCGATCCGCGACAACGTGCGCATCGCGCGGGCCGATGCGACCGACGCCGAGGTGGAAGACGCCTTGGCGTCCATCGGCGCGCTCGAGCGATTCGAGCAGTTCCCCGAAGGCCTCGACACCGACGTCCGCGAACGCGGCTCGCGCTTGTCAGCCGGTGAACGACAGTTGGTGGCGCTGGCGCGAGCGGCACTGGTCGACCCGGCCGTGTTGGTGCTCGACGAAGCCACCTCCAATCTCGACCCTGGTACCGAGGCCGAAGTCGAAGCCGCGCTCGAGCGCCTCATGCGAGGCCGCACCGTCGTGGTGGTGGCCCATCGACTGTCGACGGTGCGTCGAGCCGATCGGATCGCGGTGGTCGATCAAGGTCGTCTGGCCGAACTCGGAACGCACGACGAGTTGGTGGCGTTGGGCGGACGTTATGCGGCGTTGGCCGCGGCGTGGGAACGTAGCCAGCCGACGGTCTGAAGGTGCTGTGCGCGGCGCGGCTCAGTCGCGCTCGAAGACCAGGACGAACTCGAGCAATCCGTTGTCACCGGTGGTCACGAATTGATTCGACGGATTCGGTATGCCGTACTCGGCGAACACGATCGGGATGTTGCCGAACACCCCGACGCGACCGTTTGAGTATTCGGCAGTCAGCGGGAAGGTGACGGTCTTGGTGGTGCCTCGCAACGTGAGGTCACCCGTGGCCTCCACTGTGATCTGCTGGCCGTCGGTTGGGATGGTCCCGAAGTCGATCGGCTGAGTGATCACGAACGACGCCGTCGGGAATGTGGCCGCGTCCATGATGCGACCGGTGAATTGGCCGTCACGGCGAGAGCTGTCGCTCTTGATCGAACCGACCTCCACCGAGAAGCCGCCCTCGACGACCATGGTCCCATCGATCGTGATCGATCCGTCGACGGCGCTCGTCCGGCCGACGCCTTCGGTGTCGACTCCGCCGAGAACCTCTTTCACCCGGTAACCGAGAGTCGATTCGGATGTGGCGACCCACACGCCCGAGACACCGTCGGCAACCGTGTCGGTCGTGACGGTCGTGACGGTCGCGATGGTCGTGTCGACGAGGGCGGCTGAGAGATCGTCGGTGGAGAGTTCGTCCTCGGGCTTGTTGATGACCTTGGTCCAGAGCAGGATCGCGCCGTACACGACGGCAACGGCCACGAGGGCGAGAACGACGAGTCGAACGACGAGCTTCTTCATGGAATTCTCCGGATCTCTCAGCGAGCGACGAAGTACTTCGCCTGAGGATGGTGGCAGATGATGGCCGACGTCGTCTGCTCGGGCTGGTACTGCCAGCCGGTTTCTTCACTCACCTGGATGCCCAGACGTCCGGCTTCGAGGAGGCGAGCGACGGTGGCGTTGTCTTCGAGATCGGGGCAGGCCGGGTAGCCCCACGAGTAACGACCACCGCGGTATTGCTGACGGAACAATCCACCGATCGACGGTCCGTCTTCGTCGACGAAGCCCCACTCACTGCGGATACGGCGATGCCACAACTCGGCGAGTGCTTCGGCCATCTCCACACCCAGACCGTGAACGAGCATGTACTTCTGGTACTCGTTGGCCGCGAACAACTCGGCCGCACGATCGCTCACCGCGGCACCCATCGTCACGATGTGGAACGCGGCGTAGTCGGGTTCGGCTCCGACGGGACGGAAGAAGTCGGCGATGCACATGAACGGGGCCTGGCTCTGGCGCGGGTAGTGGAAACGGCACGCCTCGGTGGTGCGCGACTCGTCGGCCCAGACCACGAGGTCGTCGCCATCGGCGTTCACGCAGTAGTACCCGTACACGACTTGCGGCACCAGATAGCCACCGGCCTTGGCGGCGGCGAGTTCACTGCGGAAGACGGCGCGAATTCGTTCCTTGAAATCGTCGTCCGATTCGGAGCCTTCCGGTCGGTACTGCCACTGATTGCGGAACAGAGCGGTCTCGTTCACATATTCGGCGATCTCGTCGAGAGAGATTCCCTTCACGATGCGTGACCCGAGGAACGGGGGAGCGAACACCGGGTTGTCGGGAGCGACATCGGGTGAACGGGTGGGGAGATCGACTGGTGCTTCGACTCGATCGGTCCGCTTCGGAATGTTGCGACCGGTCGGTACTCGACCGAACTCGGGATCGTCGATACCAGTCCTCTTGATCTCCATGATGCGATCGAGCGTTCGCAGACCTTCGAACGCGTCGCGACCGTAGAAGACTCGGCCGTTGTACACCTCGCGGAGGTCGTTCTCGACGTAACTGCGTGTGAGGGCGGCGCCACCGAGCAGAACCGGCACCTCGTCGAGACCGAGATCGTTCATCTCCACGAGGTTCTCGCGCATGATGAGAGTGGACTTCACGAGGAGGCCGCTCATGCCGAGTGCGTCGGCGCCCACCTCTTTCACCTTGGTGAGCATCTCCGAGATCGGGATCTTGATGCCGAGGTTGTGGACCTCGTAGCCGTTGTTGGTGCAGATGATGTCGACCAGGTTCTTGCCGATGTCGTGAACATCGCCCTTCACGGTGGCCAACACCAACTTGCCTTTCGACGACGATCCGCCGACCTTCTCCATGTGCGGTTCGAGATGCGCCACCGCGGTCTTCATGGTCTCGGCCGATTGGAGAACGAAGGGCAATTGCATCTGACCCGAGCCGAACAACTCGCCGACCACCTTCATGCCGTCGAGCAGGATGTCGTTGACGATCGACAGCGGAGCATGGCCAGCGGCCAGCGCGGCGTCGAGATCGTCGGTGAGGCCGTCGCGATCACCGTCGATGATGCGGTGTTTCAGACGTTCAGCGATCGGCCAATCGGAGCGGTCTTCCTTCTGACTGCCGACCGTCGCGACGTCCTCGAAGATCTCGAGCAACTTCTTCAGCGGGTCGTAGTCGGGGGTGCGACGGTCGTACACGAGGTCGAGGCACACCTGCTTGTGTTCTTCGGGCATGCGCGCCAAGGGCACGATCTTGCCGGCGTGAACGATGGCCGAATCGAGGCCGGCGGCCACGCACTCGTGGAGGAACACACTGTTGAGCGCCTGGCGTGCGGCCGGCTTCAGGCCGAAGCTCACGTTCGAGACGCCGAGCGTGGTGAACGCGCCCGGAATCTCCGCCTTGATGCGGCGTATCGCGTCGATCGTGTGCTTGGCGTCGAGACGGAGGTCGTCGTCGCCAGTGGAGAGAGGGAACGTCAGTGCGTCGAAGATGAGGTCGTGGGCGCTCAGACCGTAGCGATCGACTGCGATGCGGTGCAGACGGTGCGCGATCTCCATCTTCCATTCGACGTCGCGAGCCTGACCGCGTTCGTCGATGAGGAGACACACCACCGCCGCGCCGTACTCGCGGGCGAGAGAGAACACGCGATCGAGGCGGCTTCCGGGGGCTTCGCCATCCTCGAGATTGCCCGAGTTGAGAATGGCGCGGCCGCCGATGTGTTGCAGGCCGGCTTCCATCACCTGCGGCTCGGTGGAGTCGAGTACGAGCGGAACGCTGGCCTGCGTGGCGAACCGACTGGCGATCTCGTCCATGTCGACCGTGCCGTCACGGCCGACGTAGTCGACGCACACATCGAGAACGTGCGCGCCTTCACGCACCTGTTCGGTGGCCATCTTGCTGCAGTTGTCCCAATCGGACGCGATCATCGCCTCGCGGAACGCCTTCGAACCATTGGTGTTGGTGCGCTCGCCGATGATCAGGAACGAGTTGTCCTGCTGGATGGGTACCGACGAGTAGATCGACGAGACGCTCGGCTCGAACGACGCCGCGCGGTGCGGTGCACCGCGCCCACCCACCGCTTCGACGACGGCGCGCAGATGCTCGGGAGTGGTGCCGCAGCAACCACCCACGATGCCGATTCCGAGATCGTCGA
The DNA here is from genome assembly GCA_964513215.1 of uncultured Bifidobacterium sp. Lineage (GTDB taxonomy): Bacteria > Actinomycetota > Acidimicrobiia > Acidimicrobiales > Ilumatobacteraceae > Casp-actino8. Next base: position 7,332 of record CAZELU010000005.1, on the reverse strand, counting down.
CATGGTGACGGTGGAACTGCGCGAGTTCGGCCGGTGTGAGGTCGTAATGCGTGCGACCGTCGACGACGCTCGGCAAGCCCGCGTTGGGGAGAACGCTGATGGGGAAAGGCGACGACTGGGCGAGGAAACGCAGGTGCTCCTGCATCTCGGCCGGACCAGTCGCGCAGTTGATGCCGAGCACGTCGGGGCGCATCGCACCGATAGCGGTGAGCGCGGCACCGATCTCGCTGCCGACCAACATGCGACCGGTCGTCTCCATGGTCACCTGCACCTGGATCGGAACCTCACGACCCTCGGCGGTCATGGCGCGTCGGCAACCGATCATCGCTGCCTTGATCTGCAGGAGATCCATGCACGTCTCGATCAAGAACAAGTCGACGCCGCCGACGAGAAGACCGCGGGCCTGCTCTTGGTACGCGTCGCGCAACTCGGCGAATCGGATGTGTCCGAGACTCGGCAACTTGGTGCCGGGCCCGATCGAGCCGGCGACGAAACGGGTGCGTCCGTCGGTCTCGTACTCGGCGGCCACCTCGCGGGCCAGTCGAGCGGCCGCGACGTTGAGGTCGTACGCCATTTCCGGAATCGCGTATTCGTTGAGCACGGTGCTGAAGCTTCCGAAGCTGGCGGTTTCGAGGGCATCGACGCCGACGTCGAGGAACGCGGCGTGCATCTGACGGATCACGTCGGGACGGCTCAGGCACAGCATTTCGTTGCAACCCTCGAGCGATGCGCCGCCGAAGTCGTCGGGCCCGAGGTCGAGGCCTTGCACGAAGGTGCCGAAGGCGCCGTCGAACACGATGACCCGTTCGTTGACGGCATCCATGTAGGGCTGGCGCGACATCGACGAGAACGCTACCTCTGGTCGTTCAGGAGGCTGGGGAGTGTTCGTGAATGCCGAGCGGTTGGTGCGGTGTGACTTGTGCTGGACAGTCGGTCGTGGACGAAGGTCGGGCATTACCTTTTCCCGCGTGCCGCGCGAACGCATCTACACCCGCCATGGCGACGATGGCTCGACCGGCCTCTTCTACGGCGGTCGCGTCCCGAAAGACAGCACCCTGCCGCGGGCGTACGGTTCGGTCGACGAAGCGCAGGCTGTACTCGGGATGGCGCGGGCCGAAGCCGGCGCCGGGTCCGAAGTGGAAGCGATGCTCGTTCCGATCATGCGTGACCTCTGGGTCTTGATGGCCGAGCTGGCCACGTTGCCCGAGAATCGTTCGAAGTTGACTCCCGGTTCGTCGGCCGTGACCTCCGAGATGGTGGCTCGTCTCGAGACGTCGATCGACGGCCTCGATGCGCGCTTCGAGCCGCCCACCGAATTCGTGGTGCCCGGTGGCAACACGGTGTCGGCTTGGCTCGACATCGCGCGCACCGTCGTACGGCGCGCCGAACGGCACTCGATCTCGGCGGCACCGTCGCCTTCGCAGGTCGTGCCGTACCTCAACCGCCTGTCCGATCTGTTGTGGACCATGGCGCGTTGGCAGGAGGGCCAGAGCCTTCCGGTACGCCGCGTGTCATGATTCGTTCATGACATCGAATCCGGTACCGAACGTCTCCACCTCCCGCTCCGCACCTCGCTCGGCTGATGCACAGGCCTTCGCCGTCGGCAGCACTGGCACTGTTCCGCGCAGCCTCGGCCTGAGCCGCGCCGCACTCAAGGAGAACGGATTCGACGGCAACGTGGGGCAGACCCTCGTGGTGCCCACGGCCCGTGGTGTGGTCGTGGCCGTCGGCATCGGCGACCCGCGCAAGGCAACTGCCGCTGACGTGCGCAACGCCGCCGCGGCCTGTGCCCGTGTGACGGCGAAGCGCAAGCACGTGGCGCTCGCGATCGTCGATTCGGTGCGTCTCGACGCTCGCGTTGCCGCACAGGCGGCCACCGAAGGTTTCGTGATGGCGAGTTACCGGTTCCAGGAACTCAAGTCGTCACCGGTCTCCATCACCAGCGAACTCTCGCTCGTCACCACTGCGGCCAAGGCGCGCGCCGCCGATGCGGGTGTGGCGCGAGGCCGATCGACCGCTGGTGCGGTGGTTCTCGCCCGCGATCTCGCCAACACGCCCCCGGCTCATCTCACGGCGCGCATGCTCGCCGACCGCGCGGTGGCCGTGGCCCAGGCATCGGGTCTCGACGTCGAGGTGTTCGACAAGGACAAGCTCGAAGTGATGGGGCTGGGCGGTTTGCTCGGCGTGAACCGCGGTTCCACCGAACCGCCCCGCATGGTGCGCCTCACGTACACGCCGCGCAACGCTCGGGGTCACCTCGTGATGGTGGGCAAGGGCATCACGTACGACTCGGGTGGCATCAGCCTCAAGCCGTCCGACCCCATGCACGCCAACATGAAGATGGACATGAGCGGAGCGGCCGCCGTGCTCGCGTCGATGAGTGCGTTGAAGGCGCTCGGCTGCCGCACCAAGGTGACCGGCTATCTGATGTGCACCGACAATCGCCCGTCGGGCAGTGCGATGGCCATGGGTGACGTTCTGAAATTCCGCAACGGAAAGACGTCGGAAATCCACAACACCGACGCCGAAGGGCGCTTGGTGCTGGCCGATGGATTGTCGTTGGCGGTCGAGCAGAAACCCGACGCCATCGTCGACATCGCCACGCTCACGGGCGCGTGCATGGCCGCACTCGGGCCGAAGATCGCCGGTGTGCTCGGTTCACATCAGGGCTTCATCGACCAGGTGGTGTCGGCGGCCAAGGACGCTGACGAGCCCATTTGGCAGTTGCCCCTCGAGCGTTCGTATCGTCGTCTGCTCGATTCGAACGTGGCCGACATGAAGAACGTGGGTGGGCCGTACGGCGGAGCCATCACCGCGGCGCTGTTTCTCAACGAGTTCACCGGCGACGTGCCGTGGGCGCACCTCGACATCGCCGGCCCGATGAACGTGGACAGTGACGATGGTTGGCTCAGTCGGGGTGCGACCGGTTACGGAACGCGACTCCTCACCAACTTGGCGCTCGACTTCAGCCGACCGATATCGCGGACGGCGAAGTAGACAGCGTCGGCGCGTAGCCGCAGGCCGCGACGGCCACGCCCTCGCGGCGGGATCCGTTCATCCAGGCTTCGTGTTCGTAGCGCAGGTGTTCGGGTAAACGTGCGATCTGCTTGAACGCCAACGGCGGAACGACCGTGCGCACCTCGAGGCGGTCACCGTTGGCCTGGGCGAGACCGAACATCAGCAAGCGCTCGAGTGACCGCACGAACGGATTGGCACGACCGTCTTCCCAACCGAGTCCGAGGGCGCCCGCAGTGGACGGAAGATCGATCGTGCAACCCTCGGGGTATTCGGAGAGGGCGGCGGCGAATCGGCGCAGGAGCCAGGTGGCGGTGGGGCCGAGCGTGCCGAGCCAGAAGGTCTCGACATAGTCGCCGAGTGCGTCGTGGCCGAGGCGTTCGACCACGGGGTCGTTCCAGCGAACGATGTGCACGGTGTGCGGGTCGTGATCGAGGAGGTGCTTGGTGCGGAAGGTCGTCATGGTTCTCCGAGTGATGCGATGACGGTGGGGAAGCGCGCGAGTGTGGACGGCGACGATCGTGTCGAGGCGGACGACGGCGGGCAGAATGACGCCGTGTTCACGATCTCGTCGGCCAACGATCCCGATGTTGCAACGGTCGCGTCGTGGATCGCCGAGGCGCGGCGTATCACGGTTCTCACCGGTGCGGGCATTTCCACCGATTCGGGAATTCCCGATTTCCGCGGACCGAACGGACTCTGGACCAAGAATCCGGCCGCTGAGAAGGCTGCGACGATCGAGCACTATCTCGGCGATCCGGAAATACGTCGGGTCGCGTGGCAGAACCGCGTGCGCAATCTTGGGCGCGAACGGCCGAAACCGAATGCGGGTCACCACGCTCTCTTGTCACTCGAGGAGAGCGGCAAGTTGCGCGCGATCATCACGCAGAACGTCGATGGTCTGCATCTCGATGCGGGCCATCCGCACGAACGCGTGATCGAAGTGCACGGTTCGTGGCGTGACACGTTGTGCTGGGACTGCGGCGACCGCCGTCCGATGGGCGAGTCGATCCAACGAGTGGTCGACGGAGACCACGATCCGGCGTGTTTGTCGTGTGGTGGCGTTTTGAAGAGTTCGACGATCTTGTTCGGAGAACCACTCGTGCCCGAGGTGATCGCTGCGGCCATGGCCGCGGCCGAGGATTGCGACCTGTTTCTCGCCGTCGGGTCCACATTGTCGGTGGGTCCCGTCAACAACACCGTGCCGCGGGCCCGGCAGGCCGGGGCCCGAGTCGTGATCCTGAACGGAGAGCCGACGTCGATGGACCGATTCGCGCACGCGCTGGTCATCGGCCCGATCGGCGAGATGCTCCCGGCCCTCCTGGGCGCCTGAACGAAGCCGGGACCCACGGGTTTCAAACCCGACCAATCTGGTAGGGAATGGCGATAGGGTCGTCTCATGGCCACATTCCGGGACCTCCTGGCCGCCGCCAAGGCGTCCATCACCGAAATCGACACCGCGAGCGCGGAAGCGCGTATCGCGGTGGGCGGCGTCGCCGTTCTCGACGTGCGCGAACCCGACGAACATGCCGAAGGTGCCTTGATCGGTGCGTTGCACATTCCGCGCGGACATCTCGAAGCACAAGTGGAGGGTCGACTCACCGACAAGAACGCACCCGTGATCGTGTACTGCGCGGGTGGAGTGCGCAGTGCGTTCGCCGCCAAGACACTCGGCGAACTCGGTTACACCAACGTGTTGTCGATGGCCGGTGGCTTCGGCAAGTGGAAGGACGAGGGTCGTCTCTGGAAGGCGCCGGCGTCGCTCACCCCCGAGCAGTCGAATCGTTACAAGCGGCATCTGCTCCTGCCCGAAGTCGGGGTGGAGGGTCAGGCCAAGTTGTTGGGCTCCAAGGTTCTGCTGCTCGGCGCAGGCGGACTCGGTTCACCGGCTGCGCTGTATTTGGCCGCGGCTGGTGTGGGCACGATCGGCATCGTCGACATGGACGAAGTGGATGCCAGCAACTTGCAGCGTCAGATCTTGCACAACATCGATCGCGTGGGCGATCGGAAGGTCGATTCGGCAAAGAAGACGCTCACGGCCCTCAATCCCGATGTGAACGTGGTGTGTTACGACACCCGCTTGTCGGCCGAGAACATCATCGACATCATCACGGGCTACGACGTGATCGTCGATGGTGCCGACAACTTCCCGTCGCGCTATCTGCTCAACGATGCGAGTGTGAAGCTCGGCATCCCGGTGGTGCACGGCTCGATCTTCCGGTTCGAGGGCATGGTGTCGGTGTTCCATCCGAAGTTGGGTCCGACCTATCGCGACATGGTTCCCGAGCCGCCGCCGGCCGAACTCGCACCGTCGTGCGCCGAAGCCGGGGTGCTCGGTGTGCTTCCGGGAATCGTCGGCTCGATTCAGGCGCTCGAGGCCATCAAGGTGTTGCTCGGTCTGGGTGAGCCGTTGATCGGGCGCATCCTCGCCGTCGACACGACCGAGATGTCGTTCCGAGTGTTCAACTTGCGTCCCGATCCGACCAATGCGGTGACGTGGGAGAACCGCGATCGCATCGAAGTTCGCGAGCTCGACGGCCTCTGCGCCCCCTGGCTTTCGCACTGACCTCGATCTGGTTCGGCGCTCAGCCGTCGGTCGGCAACTCGTCGCGTTCTTGGATCACCACGCCGGTCAACACCAGCGCCATACCCACGAGATCGACGAGGGTCGGGCGTTGATCGAGTGCGATGAATCCCACCACCGCAGCCGTCACCGGTAACAGGGCCAACAGCACGCTGAACCGTCTGATCGGAATGCGACGCAACACGGCTTGGTCGATTCCGTAGCCGATCGCACTCGACAACAATCCGACCAGCACGCACAGAACGAGCAAGCGTGGCGATGTCCAGACCTCGCCGCTCCCGGGCGCTCCGATCGGCGCGATCGCCAATGCGCCGATCGCGAGGCCGACGCCGAGCCCGGCCACACCGTGACTCTGTTGCGCGACGCGCGAGCCCACCACGATGTAGGTGGCCCACATCGCCGAAGCCAACAGTGTGAACAAGATGCCGAGCGGCTCGCCGCCGATCTCCACTCCCGACAGAACGATCACGCCGATCACGGCGACCGCCAACGCGACCGCGTTGCGTCGGGTCCGCGTACGAAACGCCGCCACGAGGATCGGTCCGATGAACTCGATCGTCACCGACTTGCCGAGCGGTATGCGCTCGATGGCCAAGTAGAAGAACGTGTTCATCAATGACGTGGCGATTCCGAACACGGCCAGCGCGACCCACTCGGCCTTGGTGAAACGGTGTCGAAGGTTCGATGCCGATACCACCATCAATGCGACTGATGCTCCGATCACGCGCAACCAGGCGACACTGGCCGGATCGACCTCGTCGAACAGATTGACCGCGATCGTCGCGCCGATGTACTGCGCCGTTGCACTGAGGACGAAGAGAGCCTCGGGGGGAGCCGAGGCCATGAACGAGCCGACCGGGCCGACGGATGCGGCCCGAGGCGACGACGAGGACCGCTGACGAGTCAGTCGAACAGTTCCGGATCGGTGCGGCAGATCTCTTGCCACAGTGGCTGGAACTGGAACCACCCGGCGAGATGGTGTCCGGTCTGTTCCTGCGTGTACGCGGCGTACTCGTGGCGAATCTTCTTCGGTGTTCCGGCCGCCATGGCGAGCAACTGCGCCTGACACGAACGGTCCATCGTGATGAACCAGAACGCGGCTTCTTCCACCGTGGTGCCCACGGTGAACAAACCGTGGTTCTGATGGATGGCGGCCTTGCCCGACGGAAACGCGGCCGCGAGTTCCTTCCCGGCGTCGATGTCGAACACGACGGCTCCGCCTTGTTCGGAGATCACGCGGTGATCGTCATAGAAAATGCACGCGTCTTGTGTGATCGGGTCGAGCGGAATGCCGAGCGAACTGAACGCCTTGCCGTGCACCGAGTGGGCGTGCGCGGCGGCGATCACGTCGGGACGCGCTTGGTGAATGGCCGAGTGAATGACGAACGCGGCGCGGTTCACCGGCATGTCTCCGTGCACGACTTCACCATGGTGATTGACGAGGAGTAGATCGCTCACGCGCATGTGGCGGAACGACAAACCGAACGGGTTGACCCAGAAGTGATCGGTCTTCTCGGGGTCACGCACGGTGATGTGCCCGGCGACGCCTTCGCCGAATCCGAGACGACCGAAGATGCGCAACGCGCCCGCCAGCCGCTGCTTGCGATACAGGCGTTCGTCCTCGACGCTGTCGAAGGTGGGCAGAGCCAGCAACTGAGCGTTGCCCATCGCGGCGGTACGCAATGACGGATCTTCGGTGGTGGTCATGGATCCGAGGCTAGACCTACTCGGCC
>CAZELU010000004.1:62397-80475 GCA_964513215.1 uncultured Bifidobacterium sp. | reverse complement strand
TCGATCTCGTCAACCGACTGAACGCTTCGTTCATCATCGGCTCGCTGTCGGTGGCGTTCGACGAGCGCCGACGCAGTTTCCTGTTCGCCAAGGCGGCTACGCCGATTCTCGACGGACTCGACGTCGCGGCGATTCTCGAGGCCTTGGTGATCGGACTCACCGGCATGCTCATCGAGGTGTCGCCGGTCGTCGACATGGTGCTGCGCAAGACGCTCACGGTCGAGCAGGCGTTTCAGCGCCTGTCGTGATCAGACGCCAGCGTCTTTGACCGAGCCAGTGACGAGTTCGTCACGGGCCACCACGAAACAGACGACTTCACGGTCCTTCTTGTCGTTCCAGGTGCTGACGCTCGGGTACAGGTAGGTGAAGTAGAAACGGGATTCGGCCACTTCGACGCCCACGTACTCGGCGAAGGCGCCCACGCACTTCTGCTCGGCGAAGATCTCGAGTGCGGTGGCGCCGGGGTAGGGGCCGTCGGGATGCTCGGCGATGAAGTAGGCCTCGTGCGAGTGAGGCTCGACGCACGGGACGAGGGCCACCGTGGTGGTTTCTTCCTTGAGTTCGGCATTCGAGCAATCGCCCACCTGGATGTCGAAAGCATCCTCGGATCCGCCCTTGGTGACCGCCCCGGTTTCGTCGCGGCTGAGGTTGCCGCCGCCGCACGAGGCGACGACGAGCAAAGCGATGGAGGAAAGGACAAGGCGACGGATCATGGTGAAGCGCTCATGGTGACTGTGTAGAGAGTACTTGAGGTGATGTTGACCGAAGAGTTCGCGTAGCCCGTGCCCGAGACGAGCCAGGTTCCCCACGGGACGTGCGAGATGTTGCATGTCGTCGACGGGTTGGTGATGGTGCAGGGCGATCCGTAGCCGACCACAGCGAATGTGGCCGACGTGGAAGGCGACGATGCCACCGCAATGCGCACCGAGCCCGTCTGCCGCATGGAGACTGACACCGCCGTCGACGACCCGGGAGCCAGGCCGGCCACCACTGTTTCGGTGGTGTGGTCAGCCAACGAGACGGTGAGCGTGACCGCGCCACCGGACAGTCCCGTGATCGAGCACAGACCGCTTGCGTTCGTCGTACAAGAACTTCCTCCCGCCGCCGAGACTGTGGCGCCAGCGACAGGGGCTCCGCTCGCGCTCGCGTTGGTGACCGTCACTGCGACATCACCCCTCGTCGGCTGCACGACGATCACGATGGACGTCGCGGTGTCGCGAGTGATGGTGACCGTGGCCGACGTCGTGGCGTAGCCCGCCAGGCCGGTGCGAAGAGTCAGAGTTCCGAACTGGACGGTCGGCACGACTGTGCAACCCGTCGCCCCGGTGGTGCAGAAGTTGACAGGAGTCGCCGGGTCATTGACGTTCTGGACGGTGACGCCCGACAGATTCGCACCGGTCTGGGCATCGATCACGCGGACGTTGATCGATGCCGATGTCGACACTGCCGGTAGCTGAGCCGACACTGTGACCGTGCTGTTGGCGATGGGAGTGGCGGCCACGAAGGTGTCGGCGTAACCGGTCTTGCTGAGTTTGTACGTGGTGGTGCGGGTGGCCTGGTTGGCGATGCTGCATTTGCCCGAGGTCGTTGTGCACGTGTCGGATGCGGTGGTCGCACTCGTCACGACGACGTTGTCGAGATCGGCATCGGCGGTGGTCTTGGTCACGAAACCGACGACTCCTGCGCCCATGGCCGCGAAGGAAACGGTGATCGACTGCGGGGTGTTGGCCACCACGACGACATTGGTGCCGGTGAGGTCGTTGTAACTGGGATGAGACGCGGTGATCGAGTGAGGCCCAGGTGCGAGCAGCAACTTGCAGACACCGATGTTGTTGGTGATGCAGAGGTCGCCGGTCGAATCGGCCCGTATCGACGCTCCGGGGACCGAATCGTTGCCGTACTTGGCGGTGAACGTGACTTCGACAGGCGCGATATTGGTCAGCGAGATCGCTGTCGCAAACGTGCCGCCATTGACCGAGTGGTCGGTGACCGTGATGTCCTGGCTGTGCGTCTGGAAACCCGACTTGCTGATCGTGGCCCGATACGTGCCGGGAGGCACGTTGGCAAAGGTCGCCACCCCCGATCCATTGGCTGTGGCGGTCACCGGGGTCAGCAGATATCCGCCGTCGAGGGTGACCGATGCGTTCGCGCTGGTCGTGACCTCCACCGCGACCGGAGCAACGACCAAGAGAAGGAGCCCGACGTCGACGGTGGTGGGCCCCGACACGGTCACGTCCTTGTCGGGAATGTCGTAGGTCTTGCCGCCGATCACGACTCGTGACGTCTGGCCGTCGACCTCGACGTTGTAGGTGCCGTTCGCGATCTCGGAGAACGTGGCGACGCTGCGATCGAAGGCGGCGACTGCCGATGTGGTGACACGTGCGCCTCCCTTCTCGAGTCCGACGACGGCAGAAATGGTGGACTGCGGACCGAAGCCGACGGCTGGGATCCCGGCGACACCGACGACGACGACCGACTTGGTGGATCCGAGATAGACGGGCAACTGGGTGGTGTACCCGCGGTCGACGTTGACGAGGAATTCCTGTGACGCGAAGCGGCTGAGTCCGTCGGTGACGACGATCCAGTACTGACCGGCCTCGAGGTTGGAAAGGGCGACGAGACCGTTGACCGAAAGCCCCTGCGTCACCAATGTGGTCTTGGCGCTGTTCGTGTACGCGCTCACGGTCACACCTTCGATCGGCGAGCCGCCTGATGTCCGCACGTAGATCTCCACACCTCCCTTGAGAGCGGTGAGGGAGAAGTTCAACGTGGTGTCCGAACCCGCCACGACGACCGCCGACGACGTTGCCGACGCGTAACCGATGGCGGAGACGGCGACCGTCCACGTGCCGGGAGCAAGGCCGGGGAATCTGAAACGACCATCGGCGTTGGAGATGGCACTCACGATGGAGTTTCCACTCGTGGCGGTCAGGATCGCGCCCTGGATCGCGACATTTGGAGAAGTCGTGACCGAACCCGTGATGCCGGCGTTACCGACCGACATGGTGATGGTGCTCGAGGCATCGGCGTCGGCGCTGATCGCCAGGACTCCGGAGTAGACCGAGAAGCCAAACTTCTCGGCGGTGATCACCGCGGTGCCGGGCGCCAGCCCGGAGAGTGCGCAGACACCGTTCGCCGGAGTGAGGCATGACGACCGGCCGCCGAGCGCATCAGTGGCGCTGACCGTGACTCCCGAAAGAACAGCCGAAGACGAATCCTGAACCGTGAACGTGGCGGTGCGCGCTGGAGTGAGTGTGAGGCTGAGGGCCAGCTTGCCCGGGGTGATGCCGATCGAACCCCGAGCAGTCCGATAGCCGGTCTTCTCGGCAGTGACTTGCGCGACCACTCCAGGCGTGGGGTTGGTGATGACGCACTTTCCATCGTTGTCGGTGAGCCCGCAAGCACCGATACTCGAGCCGTTCGCGGTTGCACTCACCGTCACACCACTCACCGGCAGGCCGGCTTGGTCGAGAATGGTGATCGTGAGAGAAGCATCTGCTGTCTGCACGATGGCGAGCGAGCTGATCGTGACATTGGTGCCCGGGTAGATCTGGATCGGCTTCGAGTCGACGAAACCCGTCGACTCGGACGAAGCGCGGATGATCCAGCAGGCGCCTCCGCCCGTCGTGCAGCCGTCGGGAGGTGGAATGTGTGTGCTCTCGGACGTGAGGCTGAAACCTCCTGGCACTGGATCCGGTATCGGGCGAACCGGGGTCAGGCTCGTGAACGAGTACACGCCTCCCGCCGACGTCTTGGTCGACACCGATTCGATGACGCGCTCGGTGCTGTCGACGCGACGGGCTTCGACTTTCAGGCCCGCTCCTGCGGCTACTCCGTTCACGGTCACGAAGCCGGCGACACGTCCTGGAGTGGGCGAGACGAAGAAGGATCGAGTGGCGGTCTCCGTGAGTTGGAGATCGATGTCATCGGTCGTGCGCGCATCCAGACCAGCGACCGGAGCATCGCAAGCCGATGCCGAAATCGTTGCCGTGGCGACGTTGAGCGCGACGAAGCACAAGTCGTACCCGCTGGACGAACCTGTGATTCGCGTGTTGTCGGCGTTCAGCGTCGGCGCGACACCGACTCGATACCCGCCCAGTGACTTGGAGAGTCCGAGAGTTGTCGCGTCGGTCCAGGTCGCGGGGAGCATGCCGTTCCGCAGATAGACGTTGAACTCGCCGGACTCGTAGGCCTCGAACTCGCCGAGGAGCAGGTTGAAATCCTTGACCTCACCGGTGATCAACGACAGACCTCGTACGACGACGTCCAGGTTCAACGTGGCTGCAAGAGCTCCAACCACCGACCTCGGAGTGGAGGAGTAGTTCGAGCTCACGACTTCGACGGTGTACGTGGTGGGCAGGAGTTTGCGCGAGAACAAGTACTCGCCGGTTGCCGAGGTGGTGGTGGTCGCAACGAGCTCGGTGCCTTTCAGCAGGCGCAAGGTGATTCCTTGAACCGGTGCCGCGGTGTCGTCGTTCACCTGGCCCTGAAGACTGCCCAGTGGAACCATGACCACTTCTTGCTGTGCCACGTCGGTGGACGGGGCCACCTGTGTGGTGATCGTGCGCGGGAAGAAGCCGACGGCGGTGAACTCCACCACGTAACCGCCGGCCTCCAAGCCGGTGATCTTCAGATTGCCGTCGGCGAGAGTCACGTCGTAGACGCAGTCCTTGTCGGTTCCGACCGTCCCGCACTCCGTCTGGAGTTTGCTCTTCACTGTGGCCACCACTTGTGTCGTGGTGTCGTTGCCGCCTTTCACGACCTTGAATGAGAGCGAACTCTTGATCGCGCTCACCTTGGACGCCGACATCGTCACGTTCAGAGTGGTCGACGTTCCGGCACCGATCTCGACTTCACGAACCTGTTTCTGCAACCCGAGAGCCTCGAGGGTCACGACGTATCGGCCCGGAACGATGCCGTCGACGAGGAGCGAGCCGTCGGACGAGATGGCGTCGGTCGCCTTGTAGTTGTTGTCGGAGTTGGCCACCGTCACCGCGACAGCAGTAGGCGACAGATTCGAGCCTTCGATCGTCACCTTGCCGCGAAGACGACCGGTCGACCGGACCATGGCGACTTGTCGCTCGGGTGTGGCTGTCGTCAACTCGAGCTGCTCGGTGAGCGTGAGGAATCCCGGCGCCTCATACGTGATCGTGTACGTGCGGTTCACCGGAAGCTGCTCGAGTCGGAAAGTGCCGGCCAACAGACCCTCCGACAACGTCGTGGTCGAACGAGTGAGCGTGCCGTCAGTCGCCGTCACGGTGAATGTTGGCAAACGGCCCGCAGCCGTCGCTTGGGCGATTCGGAAGTCGGCGGCGGCCACGGCATCGCCTTCGAAAGCCGCCGATGCGATCTTGCCAGCGAGGGCGGCCACGTCGGCACGCAACACCAGACGGATGTCGTTCACGGCTTGGCCGGTCTGCAGCTCGATGGTGGTGCTGGCGAGTCCACGTCCAGCAATACGGGCGTCGAGAACGTACGTGCCCGGCGACGAGAGGTTGTTGAACTGGAATCGACCAGCCGAGTCACCGTCGGTGGGGGTGGACGAGCCGTAGGTGATGGCGCCATCGGTGAGCATGATGTCGACACCGCCCAATGCACGGCCGGCTTCGTCCACCGCGATACCGCCGATCGTTCCCGAGCCAGGCACGAGTTCCACTTCGAGGGTGACCGGTTGACCGTTGGGCTGAACGATCTTGGTCTGGGTCTGATGGCCCGCCTTCGAGAACGTGAACTCGTACAATCCAGCCCCGTCGAGGCCGGCCACCACGAACTTTCCTTCGGCGTCGGTGGTGGTCGTCTGCAACGCCACGTCGGGGCTCGCGACTGCGGTGCCTCCCGCAACCTTGCCTTCGGTCGAACTCACGTCACCGAGAGCAACCGGACGCCACGTGATCACCACGCCGCTTCCATCAGGAACACCTTTGACCGTTCCGTTCACGTCGACGAGGACGGGAATGAGTGGGCTGATCGGAGTCTCGCCACCGGCGCCGGGCTGTTCGGTTCCAGTTTCGGCGCCGACGGCTGCTTCTTGAGTGGCGGGAGAGACCAGACGAATCACCGAGATCGTGAGGGTGAGCCACACGATGATGATCGATCCGAGGAGCCCGAGGCTCTTGACGTTCTTGCCGATCATCGGCTTCTGGCGAACGTTGCCCCGTGCGTAGACCGGAACGCCGGCACCTTCGCCGATGATGGAGTAGAAGCGCTCCTTCTGCTTGCCGATGTAGTACGGCTTGACCTTCACACGGGCCGGAACGCGCACCATCTCGCCCGGGCGAACGATCACACCAGGGCGCTCGAGCGTGACACGGGTGTCGCCGTCATCGCCCTCGGCCCGCAAACGAATCTTGTGTGGCTCCTCGTCGTGATTCCGGATGACGATGCGAACCTTGCCGCGCATCCGTTTGCGGATGGACTGTGGCTGCACCGACATCGACACCGATCGGGTGTGCTGGATGTCGACCGTGGCGTCGAGCGACTCGAGGACGCGACCGTTGTCGCGGTCGAGGACCTCGAACAAGTACTGGTGCTCGCCTGGTGGCATGCCGTGCGGAATCGACACCGAGACTTCGGTGCGTAACGAGGCTCCAGCTGCGATGTCGATCTCGGTTGCCGGCAAGGGCCCGCCGAGGTTGCCCAACGCTCGTACGAGCAGTTTGCGGTCGACTCCTCCGAGCTCGGTCAGACGAACGCGCACGGTCGTGGTCGTGCCGATCTCGGCCAGGATCCGCTCGGGCAGCGTGAGACGAACCAGGCCCGAGGTCATGGAACGGCGATTCCGACGCTGAGGGTTTCGCTGGCGCCCAGCGACACGATTCGGGAGGTGATCGGCGGATCACCAGCCACCGCCGACACTTCGATCACGTAACGCGTCGGAGCATCGAGGTTGCTGAACGTGACTGCTCCGGTGGCCGAGGTGAGCAGGGCACCCAACGGTGAGCCACCCGGATACAGGGCTTCTTTCCAGATACGCACTTGGTAGCCCGACTTGGCCCCCGCGGTGCAGCCCGTGGGAGACGTGGCCGTGACGGTCGTGCACACGTACACGGTGATACCAGCGCGCGGGCGCAGAACGACGTCGGCCGTGACGGCGCCACCAGCGACGATGACGATCTGACGAGCGGCCGGCTCCGAGCCGGTGCGCGAGAACGTGATGGTGTACGCGCCCGGCGCGAGTCCGTCGAGACGGTACCGACCGATGCAGTCGGTGATGCCAGGAGGACATGACGACGCGGTGGTGGTGGTGCGTGTGACGAGGCCACTGCTCACCTTCACCGTCACTCCGCCAACCGCGCCGGAAGCATCGGTGACTCGGCCGCTCACGCGACCGGTGGAAGCCACCAAGTCGACGTTGAGTTGTGTGTTGAGATTTCCCGGGCCGAGGACCACGTTGCGGACCACAGGAGCGAATCCGTTGCCGCCGATCGACACGGTGTAGATGCCGGGCGCCGGAACGCTCGACAAGGAGAACGTTCCGATCTCGTTGAGCGTGGTGGTGGTCGGGTCGTCGACGCTGATGCTCGTGGTCGAGTAGACGTTCTCGCCGTCTGATGCCGTGATTGGCACTCCGCCCAGTGCGGCACCGGTCGAATCCTTCACCAAACCGCTGATCGAACCCGTGGCCGATTCGAGCACGATATTGAGTCCGTTGACTTGCTGACCACTGGCCAGTGACACGGTGAGTGACTTCGTGGCGTATCCCGGCAGAGACACCGAGACTGCGTAACTCGCGGGAGTCAACAGATCGGGAATGACGAAAGAACCAACTGTTCCGGTGGTCAGCGACAAGGTCGCGACCGTCAGGTCGGGCGATGTGACGGTGATCGTTGCGGCACCGAGCGGGCCGTTGGGCCCGATGATCGTTCCGTCGATTTGTCCGTCACCGGCCCGCAGCTGCACCGTGATGCCGGAGCGAACTTCACCACCGGCCAATTGGATCGACAACTGCGTGGTGATCGAGCCGGTCTTGCGAACACGCAAGGTGTACGTGCCGGGGGCGGGAACATTGGTGAACTCGAAGACGCCGGTGTCGGGAACGGGGAAGCTGCCGATCACGGCGTCATTGATTCCGCCCGTGACCGAGGCGGGGACGATGAGATCGACATTGGCGCCTTCGACCAATCCTCCGACGACGACTCCCTTGATGGTCGCGGGCTGACCACCGAGGAGCATGTCGACGGCTTCTCTCTTCTCGCCGTCGGTCAGGCCGACATCAGGCGAGTTCTCGAACGCAGCCACATCACCGAACCAACGACTGTCGTACCCGGCCGCGACCGCGCGCAATCGGAACGGGCCGGGTCCGAGGTTGTCGACGACGAAGGTCCCGTCTTCGGCGGTGGCAACCGATCGAATGGGACGATCGGGAACCGCACTGAGGTAGACCTCGACCGTCGCCCCGGCGATGCCGGTTTTCGACGATCGTGCCACGACGGTGCCGACGATGGTCGCTGGCGCGAACCCGGCGTTCGGGTCGGCGGCGCCGAAGGCTTGTTCGAGGACCTTGTCGTCGGTCGTGGTGGCATCGACGACGTTCTGCAAATTTCGGGAGAAGACGATGCCGAAGATGGACGCGGCGACGAGGAGACCGATGAAGGAGAACATCAATCGCGACACGCGCGGCGTCTGAACGAACGTGACGAGTTGCTCACTGCCCGGCATGCCGCCATCGACGCCGATGGACAAACTGCGAACCATCGGCGCTCCGGCAATCGGCCGCTTGCCCGTGACGCGAAGCGGCGTGCTCCGTTGTTCGCCCGGCGGGACATCGATCTCGGGGCGGTCGAAGATGCCGCGAACCAAGGCTTCGGGGTCGGTCATGGTGAGACGGGCCGTCGACTCGGTGTTCCCGAGGTTCTCGACGGTGACCGCGAACTCGCCCTTGGTGCCGCCCACCACCTGGATGGGGTGAACCTGGACGTTGAGCCGCGGCCGCGCGTCGACATCGAGAGTCAGCGTGAGAAGTGTCGGGTGCTCGGGTTTGAGTTCGCTACGAATCTGGATGGTGAGGATTCGCATGCCGGACGGAAAGTCGTCAGGCAAGTCGATCTGGAGCTCGAACGACCCTGACGTCTCGGGGAACAACTGCAGTCGTTCAGGTGTGCAGCGAACCCAGTCGCGGTCGACGCCCAGAATGCGGATGTCGAAGGCATCCACGAGTCCTGCGGTGTTCGCCACGTTCACGGTGGCCTGTACCGGGATGCCGGCGTAGGCCGCTGTGCGCGTGGGTTCGATACTCGCGCGCAGGCTCATTAGGGCACCAGCCTCATCAGGACGACAGCCTCATCGTCACCGTGCCGAGGTCTTGGTCGACGGTCGTCACCTGGACGAGCACGACGTTGTCCGCGTAGCCGGTGAGCGAGAAGGTGAACGTCCACCAGCCGGCGAACAAATTGTCGAGGCGGAACGCGCCTGACGGGTCGGTTGAGAGGGTGGCGAGTGAGGCATCGCCGTTGGTCGCCACGATCGTGACGCCAGGCAGAGGTGTGGTGCCGGTCGATCGAACGACTCCGGTGACCGAACTCAATGCGCGGTCGAGAGTGACATTGACCGTGGCGGCTCCACTCGCGGCGTTCAGCGACACGGCCACGGTCTCGGTGATGTAGCCCTCCTTGCTGAAGGTCAACACGTAGTTGCCCGGAGCGGGGAGTCCGGAGAGCGAATACGCACCACCGGCGTCGACCGAGATCGTCTGACCGACGACGGCACCATTGCTCGCGGTGATGGCCACGCCTCCGAGGACAACACCCTTGTTGTCCTTGACTGCACCGCGCACCACTCCGGTGCCACGGCTGAGAACGATGCTGTTGGGAAGAACGACGGCTTCGCCCGGGCCCACCTTCACGGTGAGCGTCTGTGTGCCGTATCCCTCGAGGGAGATCTGCACGAGGTAGGTGGCTGGTGACCGGAGTTCACCGAGTACGAAGGTTCCGACATCGGTGCCAGTGGTGGGAGTCGTGGACGACACGGCATCTGAACCAGCCGTCGCGGTGATCGCGACACCACCGAGCGGTGTTCCGGTCTGGTCGACGACGAGGCCGGTGATCGAACCCGGTCCGGCTTGCAACTTGACCGTCGGAATCGCGACGGCCTCGCCCGCTGACACCTCCTGGAACAACTGCAGGGGTTCGAAGCCGGGCGCGTTGAACGTGAGTCGATAGCGACCGGGCGAGGCGAGTCCCTCGATGGTGAACGAACCACTGGCGTCCGACTCGGCCTTGACCACCGTGTCGGACGGCGAATCGTTGATCAAGAGTCGTGCTTCGATCGTCGTGATCGGAGGCGGATCTCCACCGGAGATCGCACCGCTGATCGATGCAGGTTCGCCCTCGATCTGAATGTCGTCGAGAACGATCGGATCGTCGGCTGGCACCACGCGCTGATCGAAGGGGACCTTCTTCGATTTGTATCCCGCTCCTGAGACCTCGAGGTCGTAGCGACCCGGAGCGAGCCCGGCGAGGAGCACCACACCGTCCTGATCGCTCGAGCCAGCGATCGGTGGGCGTCCGCTGTCGATGGGAGTGGCCGTGAGGATGAGTCGTGGCAGTGGTCGGCCGTCTGATGTGGCGACGATCTTGGCCTGAATCGATCCGATCGAGACCGATGGGTCTGGTTTGGCGCCTTCGATCCACGATGTGGACACCGCCTTCTTCGCCTGTTGTCCGGCCAGCGCGGCGCGGAAGCCAGCGGAGAACACCAATGCCCAAATGACGATGATGGAGAGAAGGACGGCCGCGGTGAGAAGGCCACGGCTCAAGCGCGGCTTCTGTGTGAACGTGACGGTGTCGCTCTCGGTGGACGAGCGGGTGGTCACGTCGATCTGAATGGCGCGCGGGACCGGATTGCCGGTGAGGGGACGCTTGCCCTTGGCGTTGACGCGGAAGGCGAGCGCTTGTCCGCCCTCGAGTTGCGCGCGCTTGGGTTCGATCACGTACTTGAGGGCACGGTCGGTGTCGCCAGCGGTGACGCTGACACCAGTCGGTCGGTTGCCACGGTTCGTGGCCGTGACGATGAACGACGTCTGGGCGCCTCCGAGAACGACCTTGGGGGCGATCGAGACCGACAGTTCGTCGTGCGGTGCAACTTGGATGTTGGCCGTGAGCGAGCCGACCTGACCGTTTTCGTCGTTGATCTCGATCGGGAGTTGATACAGCCCGGCCGGTGTCTCGCGGGGCAGCGTGATTTCGAGTTGGATGTCGGCGGTCTCACCGGGGAACAGCGATACGACGAGTGGACGTGACGAATACGCCTCGGTCGGAATGAACGCCGGACGGGCGAACACCTCCTTGATCGTCTCCTCGTCGTTCTGGACTTGGACGATGATCTCGAAGGGAACGCCCACGAAGGCGCCGTACTGCTGAGCGGTGAGACGAGCTCTCATCCCGAACTGCTCCCGTTCGGCCGCTCTTCGACGTACGAGCGAACGCGTTCGGATTGCCGTGATGGCTGATTGACGTCGGACGTGCGGACATCGATGACTTCGGTGGGCGGGCCGGCCTGGGTGCCGAGGCCGACATCGACGGGCATCACGATCTGCAAGTCGATTCCGGGTCGATAGCGACCATCGATCGCGCCCCAGAACTCCCGTGCGACGCTCGTTTCGGATGCACCCACCGAAATCTCGAGGGGTGCGCCCAACGACGAGAACTCAGGAGGAATCACCTCGGGGTCGAGGCGACGCGAGCGCAACAGGCCCTGCAGAAGGCGACCGAGGAGAACGTGCTCGTCGCGTAGGTCGCCAGTCCAGGTGGTGATGAAGTAACTCACGCGAATTCTCGGAAGAGTGAGTCGACGTGTCTTCTTGTCGCCGTCGCTCACGAGCTCGACGCCACCCACACTGCGTTTGTCTTCGCGACGGATGTCCCAGAGGTGAGCGTTCACCGTGGGGCGGGTGAGTCCGGTGCTCCACTCACGATCGGGTATCGCGAAAGAGACCGCGATCGACTTGTCGAGCGGAACGACCTTGCGCAGATGAGCCTCGATGGTGTCGTCGAGCAAGTGGAGCATCGCGTCACCAGATCCAGGTGGCCAAGAGATAGACGACAACGGTGACAGCCGAGCCGACGGCGCCGCAGAGGATCATCCACGGCCAACGACGCTCGGGCTCAGCGGGGACCAACACTTCGCGAATGACGACGATGGCACCCTCGGGAATGGGTTCTTCTTCTGGTACCGGCGGGGCCAGAGATGCGCCACAACGCAGGCAGTTCTCGCCGTCACGGGGATTGAGTTCGCCACAGGCCGGACAGGGGATCCACGCCCGACGATCGATGCCAGCCACCCCGGGTAGTCGATTGCGGGCCGTTTCCACATCGTCGTCGACATGGTGTGCCACGCCCCGTTGGAAGAAGAGCGGAAAGTCGCAGGTGGGGCAGAAGGCCGTCGAGACACGAGCGCCCTGCGGGTCGTCGTTCTCGGTCCCGCAGTTGGGACACAGGATCCTGCTCATCGTTCCTCCGCCGTGACGAGCTCGCCGGCTACCTCGACCTCGACGAGGCAATGCGCCGGTGTGATGCTCCGAACCAATTTCAGCAGGTCGGAGGGGGTGCCGTGGGTGATGCCGGCGGTCCGAACCGTGACCTTGCCCGAGGTCGGCCGAGCCTCGCCCTCCCGATAGATCCCGCCGTCGTCGACGATTTCGAGTGGCTCGCTCACGAACGGGCGGACGAGCGTCTCGAGGTGGTGCTGAGTGCCCTTGCGGAGGATCAACGAACCGACCTGGGCCAGGAGATCGCGACGTTCGGCCGAGGGCAGGGTTTCGGTGTCGGGTGCGTCCACGAACCGGCCCAGCCACGAGAGCAGTGCATCGGGTGTGACGGTCGGGTCGGCCAACAGCGGAATCTGGTCGGCCTGTACTTGAACCGTCTCGGCCACGTTCTCGAGGATGGTGAGAAGCCGAGCCATCACCCAGTCGTCCTGCATGCCGACGGGAAGTCGGCGGACGAGCCAGCCCTCTTGGCGACTCATCGCACCACCACCTGTGGTTTGTACGACAACGGCAGACCGTGCTGTTCGAGGCGAATGGTGTCGGCGCCCGGTCCGACACGGCGCTCGTTGCGCAGGTCGGCCTCGAACAAGATGACCTCCTCCACTTGTTCGACACCAGCCACTTCGCCGAGCACGTTGGCAACGGCACCCGACGTGAGGTCGAGTCCGAAGGGCCAACCGTCTCCGTTGGGTCCCCCCTGTGTCGGCGACAGGTAGGTGGCGATGGCGTCGAGGCAGCGTTGCTTCACGGCGGCCGGTGCGCGTCCGGGGAGAATGCGCACGGCGGCGGCCACAGAGACGCCGAGGTACTTCGGAGTGCCGAGCTCGAGCGACGTGCCGACCAATCGGCGAGGTTCGAGGAACTCGCTCAACTGAGCAAACAACTCGTCGTCGAGTGCCATGTCGTCGATCTGAACCGCATCGGCGGGTCGGCCCGGGTCGGGAACGATCAAGAGACGCGTCGGCTGACCGACTTCGGTCGGCGGAACGCAGAGCGCGCGACTGACGCGCGGGGTGGCTTCGAGAGCGAGTCGTTCGTGGTCGCCGGCGGTCACCGCGCGGCCACCCGACACGAGGGTGAGCGGCGCGCGCACTTTTGCGTTGTCGAGCGTTTCGGCGTCGATGCCACCGGTGGCCGGGCGGGGATTGGTCACGCGATCGACGTACGGAACGGCCGACCGCAGAACCGAGAGCGACCCGGGGCCCACGTTGCCGCGAGCACCGCCACCGCGGCGGTAGCCGGTGACCCACACCGCAGCCCCGGCTGGTGGGATCGCTCCGTATTGCACGAAGCGGCCATCGGGCTGGCGAACACGCGGACCGAACGACACCATTCCCGACACGCTGTCCCACGTGAAGTGTCGATCGTTCTCGTTGGAACGCGAGAAATTGGGGACTTCGGTCCAGGGTTCGTTGACCTCGGCGAAGCGCAACTCGACTCGCTCGTTCGAGCGTCGCGGAAGGATCGGCGACGTCTGAATCGGGAAGGATTGACCGGGCAGACCCGATGCCACTCCGATGAATTCTTCCCCGAACGGCTCGGCGTGCTCGGCACCCACGGTGCCACCCACGGCGTGCACTTGAACGGTGCGAATGAGTGGCGACGTGCGGTACGGAGCCTGATCGGGCCCCGGGGCGAGAAGTCGTAGGCGGAGCCAGTACGCGCGCTCGACACCCACGGTGAGCGGCAGGTGGCCGGATGGAACGATGAGATGGATACTCCCGTTTCGGTTGAGCCCGCCGGTGGTGTCGCTCTGGATTGTGCAGGCCAGCCAGCCTTCGCTCGTCCAGACCTCCCACGTGAGCGGTGGGTCATTGGGGTTGACGCCGATGCCTTCCACATCGGCTTCCACATCGACACGCAACATGTACCCGCCGAGCGGATCCCGGAAACCGATGTAGAACGCATCACCCGGTTCGACCGGGTCGCTGGCGAAGACGCGCACGACTTCGTTCTCGAGTACGAGGTCTTGCTGAACGTCTTTGATGCGGCCTTCGTCGGGCTGGCCCGACCCATCACTGGCGAGAGTCCAGGTGTACGCGACGTTCGGTTGAAGGACGGTGAGATCGACGAGTGTCGAGAACACCACCGGGTCGTCGCCGGTGGTCGACACCTCGCTGCCGGCAGGCACGATCACGGTCTCTTCCGGGACGGTGGAGAACACGAATGCGACGTCGGCCCGCGCTGCTGCGGCCGGATAGGGGCTGATTCCCACCAGATCGAGGAACGACGTGTAGATCCGGTCGGGAACACGGTTGAGGCGATAGAGCGTCAACTCGGTCATCCACGCGAACAACTCGATGAGCGCGACGCCAGGATCGGACACGTTGTGGTTCGTCCACTCGGGGAGGAACTTGGGGATCATCCGCTTGGCCTCGTCGACGAGGTCTTGGAAGCGGCGATCGTCGAGATCGGGACGCGGGAAGCTCACGATTCATCCTCCGGTGGAATGGTGTAGAAGGGATAGACGAGGTTGCGACTGTCGTTGGTGGCGCGCACGGTGTAGTTGACGGTGATCATCACGGCTCCGTCTTGTTCGCCCGGCTCGACCAGGATTTCGTCGACGTCGACGCGGGGCTCCCACATGCGCAGAGCCTCTTCGACGTACATCTCCATGAGGCCCATGGTGTTGGTGTTGATCGGCTCGAACATGAGCTCCCAGATCTGGCAGCCGAAACGGGGGCGGAACGGCCTTTCGCCGGGTGCCGTCGAGATGATCACCGTCATCGACCGCTCGAGTTCCTCGATGCCGCCGACGAGATCCAAGGATCCTCGCTCGTTGATTCGCATGGGGAAGGGGAATCCCCGCCCGATGAAGTCATCACTCATGTTTCGCCTCCTTCGTTCTCTCGTCTCGATCAGTTCAACTTGACCAATGAACCCTTGATTTCGGTGATACCGCTCGACGACACCTTTGCTGCGGCCGGGCTCAAGTCGATCTTCGATCCACCGCCGTCGACCACGGCGCCGGTGGCACCCTTCACCGTGACTTTCTGACCCTGCAGCGTGAGGTTCTTGTCGGCCTTGATGGTGATCGCGCCACCCTTGATGGTGATGGTCCCGTCGCTTTGCATCTCGATGGACGCTTCGCCCACCGCGATCTTGATCTTGGTGCCCTTCTTGGCGTTGAGCTTGATGCCGTCCTTGTCGAACTGCAGGCTGGTCTCGGCTTCGGCGTGTTTGAGAGCCACGACTGCTTTCGACTTGTCGGTGTTCTCCGTGAATACCAATTTCGCGCCGGAAGCGAGCGTGAGCGAACGCTCGCTGACCTTGTCGCCCTTCACGGGTTCGGGCGTGGGGGGAGCGTTCTTCTTGCTCCAGATCCCACCGAGAACCACCGGGTTGCGGAAGTCGCCGCCGATGAACGCAACCAACACTTCATCGCCCACATCAGGCATGAGGTGGAGTCCGCGCTTGTTGCCGGCGCCGGGTGACACCACGCGGGCCCACGCCGACTCGTCGGCATCGGACACGGTGGGCAGTTTCACCTTGACGCGACCAGCCTTGTCGGGATCCTTCACGTTGGTGACAGTTCCGATAGCGAACTGGCGTCGGTTCCGAACCGATCCACGTTGAGCCGACACGAGTTGATCGGCCAGGGTGCCACCGGCGTGGCGACCGCCTTCGAATCGCGAAATCAAGGGGCGGCCGATTCCGAAGACGTGCTCCACTCGCGATACCACGAAGGTGCCGGCCAACTGTTTCCCGGCACCTTCGATTTCGACTGTCGCGCCGGCTGTGATCTTCGGCTGTCCGATCGCCTCGCCTCGGATGTGAAGTTCGCCCGCGGCCAAGTCGGCCTGCATCGCTTCGGCGATCGCCTTCGCTTCATCGGCGGCGTTCACAGGAATGTCGGTCACGGTGCTCTTGGCCTTGAGAGCCTTGGCTTCGCCGGAGCGAGTATCGGTCATCTTCAACTTCAAGCCGACCTTCGTGCTCGATACGTCGGTGCGCTTGGCCACACCCTTCACCGATTTCTGAGTGGCCGGATCCCAGCCGCGCACGGTCACATCGTCCACTCGTCCGGCACCGCTGAAGCGAGCCGAGAAGCGTTGCAGCGTGGTGCCCCACTTCAATTTGATAGGGCCTTTCAACGTGCGCTTGGTGAAGTGCAACTTGTCGCCGTCGACCCACCATTCGGCGCCGGTTCGGATGGCGAGGTCGTCGAGGACGGCGTGGTCGGTGTCGAGTTGGAGGAAGTACTCCATCTTCTTGCCGGTGATGGTGGTGTTCGGCTTGAGTCCGTTTCGCTTCGCGATCTTGCCGACGATGTCGCCGATCGTCATTTCCTTGTACGTGAATGGGGTGAGACCGTGGGCCAACTGCTGCGAAGCGTCGTAGGCCGTGATCACCAGTTCGTGACGATCAGCGGCACCTTGCTCGGCGGCGATGGCCGCCACGACACCCTTGAACACCACGACGTCGGAGCCCTTTGCATCGGGGAAGGAGACCTCGACCTTGCCGCCGATCTTGGCGAACGACCCTTCGAGCAATTCGAAGAACGGGTCGTGATACCGAAGGATTGCCTGAGCCGGGGCGGCGGTTTCCACGGTCACGCGTGCGTCGACCAAAGCATCGGCCTTGGCGCCCGTGACGGGCGACCCGTTGAGTGACACCTTGGGTACGGCGACGTTGACTTCGGTCATGTCAGCCTTCCAACTCTGGGATCACGACGCGACGGCCCGGAGGGAGGTCGAGCGGATCGTCGATGTCGTTGGCTTCGGCGATGAGTCTCCATCGGCCGGGATCGCCGTAAATGTCATCGGCAATGGTGTCGAGGTACTGACCCGACTCGACGCGGCGAATCTGACCCGGATTTGGGGTCCCCGACGTGGGGTTCTGTGGGGCCAGGTTCTTCTCGTCGGTGTACTGGCGGAATGACATGGACGCCGAGGCGCGCAGGGGAGTGCCGTCGGCCGTGAAGTACGTGAACTTCAAGTCGAGTTTCGTGACGACCGCTTTGAACGAACGCATCTTGCCCCAGTGGAATTGCACCCAGGGAGGCCGCGTCATGTTGCGGTCCTCCTTGGTGCCTTTGATGCTCTTGTCGGTGACCGTCAACTTGTACAGCTCGTCGGTGATCTTGGTGACCGGCTTTCCGTTGGCCGTCGAGTCGAAAAGAGCGGTGATCGAGAACTCGACCGATCCGCCGCTGTCGAACTGGAGTTGGGGGGCGTTGCTTCCCGGCGTGTCGTTCGACTTCCATGACGTCGTCTTGGAGAACTCGAGGTCCTGTGGGTTGAACATGAACTCGATTTTCTTCTTGGTTTCGGTCATCAGATACGCCTTCTGAATAGCCATCGCTACCACCTACCTCCGGTCATGCCGCGTCGTTCCATTTCGAGACGTAGACGTTCATCGACAACGCGGTTGATCCAGTCGATGAGGTCGAGAAGTTGACTCGTGGTCACACCGCCCGAGGAAGATTCGGTCGAGTCGCTGCCGCCAGAAACGGTTCCGACGATTGCGATCGGGCCGGGAGCGATCGAAGCCAGGCCCGAATTCGAGCGGCGGATGACCGCCGAACTCGACGTGGAGCCCGATGTCGACGCCGAGCGAGTGGCTCCGCTCGGTGAACGACGCACGGGAGATGA
>CAZELU010000004.1:0-62297 GCA_964513215.1 uncultured Bifidobacterium sp. | reverse complement strand
CGTCGGCCGTCTGCTGACGTCGTGCCACTGCTCGCGCGAGGGAGCCGATGAACGGCGACGATGCATTACCGCCCGGCGCGACGACGAGTGCCGAACGTCGGATGGGTGAGGCCGAGTCGAGGAGACGATCGATGCTGGGGGAGCGACGGGCTCCGAGTGCGGCAGTTTGACGACGCAACTCGGGCCGACGGGCCGCTGACGTCGAGGCCAGTTCTCGGCGCCGGGCCACGTCGCCGGGACGCGTTCCAAAGGATGCAATCGACGTTCGTGACGCGGGGCTCAGGCTGCGGCGCGCCGTCGCGGCTGATTCGACGTCCATGTTCTGTTGCGCTCGGCGCCACAGTGGTGCCGCTGTCGCTCGCGGGGAAAGTGTGCCTGACGCATGCGTTGACGAAGTTGACGACGCACGTGTTGCCGGCGCACGTGTTGACGCTGCGGGTGTTGACGGCAGGGTCGATCTCCATGAAGTGCCGACACTCGATCGACGAAGATTTTCGGCCGTCCGCTTCTCCGGTGACGGGGATGCCGTTGGTGCGCTTGTGTTCGATGCCGTTCGTGAGTTCGCCGTCTGCGCCGAGGCCACGGCGGCGGCCAGCGAGAACATCGAACCGGCGACGGGTGACCGCCTCACCAGCGCGCCCGGAGCCGTGCGCGGTGTGTTGGACGGATCGGCGAGTTGAGCAACTCGTTCGGCGAGGGTCGACTCCCGCGCCGATGAACGGCGCAGAGACTCGTCATGAGTCGGCAACGTCGTTTCGGGTACGCCGGCGACTCGCCGCCAGCCCGGGGTGAAGGACTGAACTGGACGGGCGGTGCTCCGGCGGACCAGTCCCGAGCGACGATCGTTCGATCGAGAGCGACGCGCGGTCACCGCTGTTCGCGTCGACTGATCGGGTGTTGTTACCCGGGGTGTCGTTGCCGCGAACGTCCTCGGCGCCACGGTGGAGGACGTCGTCGACACTTCGTTCGTTGTTCGGTCACTCGCGGTTCGATCACTTGCGGTTCGGTCACTCGTCGTTCGGTTGCTTTCGCGACCGGCGGCAGCGGTTGAGGTTTCAGTGCTCGAGGCGTTGGAAAAACTCGTCCACTCGGGGCGTTCGCGACGCAACGATGAAATCTCACCGGTGCTGTTGGGGCGTGACGCCGACTTGTCGCTCTGGGTCGGGTTGTTGCGACGACGCGTGGCCCGACTCTCGTTGCGGCGCTGCGACGACGTGCCACGACGACGCCGGGTCTCGGTGATGCGGGGCATCGGAGCCGAGAACGAGCGAGGCTCGGCGCTTTCGGAGGCGGCACGACGAGCCGTCGCCACTAATGGCAACGAGGCATGACGTCCGAATGCCAGTGAACCGCGTGGACCGGCTGGACCCTCGCGATCGCCCGACTTGCCTGGAGGCAAGGCGAGTCGGCGGGCGCGTGGTGGTCGAGGCGTCGCCGGACGCACGGCGGAGAACTGGGTGTTACTCGCATGGGCGTCGTTGGGTGTCGGTGTACGTCGCACCGGTTGCAGTCGGCGCGCGATCGATGACGGCGCGACTTGTTCGCCCAAACGGCCGCGACCTCGAGCATGAGAGGCCATCGGGAGACCCCGCGGCGGGACTTGTCGAACCACTCGGTTCTTGCTGCGCGCCCGACGAATTGCAATGAGGTCACGATCGCGCCATTGGTCGAGACCGTCGGTGCGTCCGGCCATGGAAGGCAACAACCACGACGGATACTTCACCGGAGCCGCTTCGCTGATCGAACGGCGAACTGTGGACGGTCGACCAAGGCTGTTGGCGAGCATCTGAGTGCTCGACGCGAGGCGACCGATGCGCGGGCGCGTCGTCAGGTGTGACGACGACACGATGCGAGCCGATCGCGTGATGCGGCGCAGCGGTAGGGAGGAAGAGGTGGTGTCGTCGGTCATGGGTCAGCGCTTCTTCGCCGGTGGCTTCTGCTTCGCCCGAGACGAGGCAGTCGACTTCATGTAGCCGGGCTGCTTCTTGGCGGCCGGCTTCTTGGCCGGCGCCTTCTTCGCGGGAGCCTTCTTGGCCGGCGCCTTCTTCTTCGCCGGCTTCTTGGGCTTGGTCGACTTGTTCTTGGTCGTCTGAGGCCTCTTGGGCTTCTTGCCTTTCTTCGACGGCTTCTTGCCCGTCGGCGCCTTGCCGTTGGCGACGGTGAATCCGTGGTGGGCGATCTCCACCTCTTCGACCAGGAAGTCATCGCTGGCGAGCGAGAAGTCGGGGCCCTTCCACGACACGGGGAAGGCTTCTTGCAGCGTCCACGTCCGCAAACGCTTGCCGTCGGCACTCATGAGAATGATCGCCACGGTGTTGCGCTTGAGTTTCTTGCCCTTCTTCTCGAAACCACCGGCGGTGACTTCGTCGATCCAGGCGATCAGGCCGTTGTCTTCGGTGAGTCCGCGGCGCAAGGTCACATTGGTGAAAGTGAAGCGCCCCGGGAGTTTGTGCGTGTGGAAGTTCTGTCCACCCTCGACGACCTCTTCCACCTCGACCGTCACGGAGAGGCCGGATGCCTCGCGGAACTGACCGAGTGGGCGACCGTCAACTTCGACGACGAAAGTCGCCGACGTGGGGTTCGCTGCGTAGAAGGAATCGAATTTCGCCATCGCTCATTTCCTGACCGGGGTCTAGGCGAGCAACTTCTTGGCTTCGTCGAGTGCACGTCGATTGAGTGAAGCCACTCGTTCGACGAGGTTCACCCGGTCGGCGTGCTGCAAGTCGAGCAGGCGGTCGAGATCCCAGTGGATGTGGTACGCGAGGTACACGACCTCGTCCCACAGAGCATCCTCTGGGTAGAGCTCCATCAGGAGTCCCGGTTGACTTCTTCGATCACCGAACTTCCGCGACGACGTCCGACGGCGATTTCGATCTCGTCGTCATCCTCGTCGACATCTTCATCGTTGTCGTCCTCGTACTCGTCGTCGTCCTCGTACTCGTCGTCATCCTCGTCTTCGTCGTCCTCGTCATCGATGCCGAGGGAACGCGAGCCACTGGAGGACTCGAGGGCGGCGTTGGCTTCGGCGAGGAACGCTCGCACGTCGCCGGGGCCGCCGAAGTTGATGACGCCGTACAGATCCTGCAGGAACGCGAGATCGGCGGCGAAGAGATTCTCGATCTCGCGTGGGGTGACCGCTGAGAGAGTTCCCAGTTCGGTCACCACACGCGACAGAACGATGATGGTCAAGTACGGATCGTCCGCACCCTGCACTCGCGGATCGCGCAGCGGTTCGATCTCGTCGCGAGCCGTCGCCAGGCGCATGACGCCACGACGGTGGACGGTCCCGTCCGCCGCGAGGAAACCGCGGGGCAGAGTGAAGGCGAATTCCGTCTTGAGAGCCATCAGGCCTTGAAGAGTCCTTCGTGGCTGATGGTCAATTCTTCGATCATCACATCGTCGGTGCCGGCATCGAGGTCGGAGGCGCTCCACTTGGAGGGCCAGCCGTTCTCGAAGTTCCAGCGGCCGACTTCTTCACCGGCGGCGTCGTAGATGACGATCGAGCCGTTGGTTCGCTCGACGGTCCCTTCGAGCACCTTCTGGTGCCAGTCGATGATCGCGCTGTCGGCCGAGAGGCCGCGCTTCAACACGATGTCGTCGTACTTGGTGCGACCCGGACGCTTCCGGATCACGATCTTTCCGCCGACGGTGTCCTGGTACTCGACGACCTCAGTCGTGTAGCTCAGACCGCTGCAGCCAGTGAAGCGGGCCAGCTCGACACCCTCGAGTTCGAGGGCGAACTGAGATCCGAGAAATTCGAGATCATGATCGTTTGCCATGGTTCATGGTCCTTTCGGGGTCAGGCTGCCTGACGCAGCTGGCTGATTCGGAAGATGACGAATTCGGCGGGCTTCACCGGAGCGATGCCCACTTCGACGATGACCTTGCCCTGATCGATGGAATCGGGCGGGTTGGTCTCGGAGTCGCACTTGACGAAGAACGCCTGCTCGGCCGTTGCGCCGAAGAGGGCACCGTCACGCCACAAACCGCGAAGGAATGCGGAGATGGTGCGCTTGAGGCCTTCCCAGAGCTTCTGGTCGTTGGGCTCGAACACGGCGAACTGCGTTCCCTCCATGATCGCGGTCTCGATCATGTTGAACAGACGGCGGACGTTGATGTACGTCCAGTCTGTGTTCGACGAGAGGGTGCGAGCGCCCCACACGCGGATGCCGCGCGTGCCGAACGGACGGATGCAGTTGATGCCGATCGGGTTGAGCAGAGCCTGCTCGCCCTTGGTGATGTCGATCTCGGTGGAGAGAACGCCACGGACGACCTCGTTGGCCGGGGCCTTCCAGACGCCACGGGTGTCGTCGACACGGCTCCAGATTCCGGCCACGTGACCCGAGGGCGGAACGAGGATGGTGGTGTCGGCCGGACCGGTGCTGGCCGGATTGTCGACGCGGATCCACGGGTAGTAGAACGCGGCGAAAGCCGAGTCGTACATGGCGACGTTCGAGCGCCACTCCTTCACCTGCTGCGGCGACATGCCCGGAGGCGCGTCGAGGATGGCCATGCGGTTGGCCTGGCCCTCGCAGTGAGTGATGAGCGCCGTCTGAACGGCCTTCCACATGCCGAGATCGAGCGAGCCGTCGGCCTTGGTGGCGGCGGTGATCAAGTCGGGCACCATGACCATGGTGACCTCGTCGGCGATCACGAGACCGTTGATGCCGGTGCGCTCGGTTTCGCTCCCTGCGAAGTGCTTGGACTTCACTTCGACCGGAACAGCCGGTGCGGGAGTGATGGAGTAGAGGCCGGTCTTGATGTTGGCGAGCGAGAGGTCGGCGAGCGACTTCAGATCGACCTTCGACTCGACCTTGATTCGCTTCGACTTGCCGCTCACGGTCTTGGCCACATCGGCCAGCGAGACGTCATCGAAGCGCTCGATCTCCTTGCCGCCCTCGTTCACCACGAGGTTGAACTTGGGAGCTTCTTTCTCATCGACCGGCGAACCGGGCTCGATGGTGACCGAGAGACCGTCGGCCGGGCCGACGCTCTGGATTTCGAGCGGCTGACCGAGGGCGCGGTCGACAGCGGGCAGGGCGAGCTGTCCCGGCTTGTCGGACGGAGCACGGTGAGCGACGCGAACGATGTAGGCCAAGCCGCCACCGTTGTTGAAGAAGCCGTAGACCGAGTGGGGGAGCATCGCTCCCGGCGTGAAGCCGCCGTACAGCGACTCGTACTGCGTCCAACTCGTGACGAGGCGAGGCTTCAGACCCTGGGGGTCGCTCGGATCGTCCTTCGGATAGTCGGCGGTGAATCCGACGAAGGCAGCAACCGCAGTGAGACCCGCTGACAGCGTGGCCTGACCTGACGGGACTTCTTCGACGTACACGCCTGGGGTCAAATAAGACGGCACTGCATTCCTTTCCCGATGTGTTCGTTGTTCTGCTGAGGGCTCACGCCCGTTGGATCGCAGTACGAAGAATCAAAAACGATCGAAGAAGCCCACCTATTGGCTCCCATCGTTGGTTCCGAGTCCCCCGCTCCTTGCTTTCCCGCCAGCCTGACCCCGCACCGAACTCTTCGATGACGGATGTCCTGCTAGATCCGAGAGTAGACGCAACGTCCACATGGGGGCAAGAGGCCGTCCGGTCAGCCGCTCGGCGTGGCTCGGCGTCGACGAGCCGTCGTGGTAGCCGGCCCCCGTTCGGTCGGCTAGCGTGACCGCCATGGGCCCACGCCCGACACTCCACGATGGCACCTCCAAGTAGTACGTCCACCGTCGTCGTTCCGGGAACCCACCTGATGCCGGCCCTTCTGGGGTCGCGTGACTCGCATCTGCGCGCCATCGAAACCGCGTTTCCCGACACCGATATCTCCGTGCGCGGTAACGAGGTCACGATTCTCGGCCCGCAGAGCGACACCGTGGCCAAACTCTTCGAGGAGTTGGTCCTGGTCCTACAACGGGGGGAGTCGCTCGACCAGGCCGTGGTCGGTCGCAGTATCGGCATGGTCCAGGTCGACGAAAGGCCGTCGCGGGTCCTGACCGACGAGGTGCTGCGAGGCGCCAAGGGCCGTTCGGTCCGTCCGAAGACCGCCGGTCAGAAGCGTTACATCGATGCAATTCGCACGAATGTGATCACGTTCGGAATCGGCCCAGCCGGAACGGGCAAGAGTTGGCTGGCCGTGGCCATGGCCGTTCACGCCCTCCAGTCGAAGGCCGTCCAGCGGATCATCCTCACCCGGCCCGCGGTCGAGGCCGGCGAACGCCTCGGGTTTCTTCCCGGAGACTTGATGGCCAAGATCGACCCGTACCTTCGGCCCCTCTACGACGCGCTCTACGACATGGTCGACCTGGAAGCCGCCCAGAAGCTGATCGAGCGTCAAACCGTGGAAGTGGCGCCCCTCGCGTTCATGCGAGGACGCACGCTCAACAACTCGTTCATCATTCTCGACGAGGCGCAGAACACCACGCCCGAGCAAATGAAGATGTTCCTCACTCGTATCGGTTTCGGATCGAAGGTGGTGGTCACGGGTGATACCACGCAGATCGACGTCCCCGGTGGTCGAAGTGGGCTGGTCGGACTCGAGCACACGCTCGCTGGCATCGACGGGTTGAGTTTCGTGCACCTCGACAAAGGTGACGTCGTGCGACATCGCATCGTGGCCGACATCGTGGCCGCGTACGAACGCTCGACCGAGGGTCGGTCGTGACTCTCGGTCCGCCACGATTCCGACGCAAGACGCGCATCGGTGGTGACGTCGACCCCGAGGTGTTCTGCGCCGACGAACAAGACGTCGTGCCAGTCGATGTGTCGCGTTGGCAGGACTTGGCGCGAAAGGTTTTGTCCGCCGAAGGAGTGCGCGGTGGAACCGAGCTGAGCATCTTCTTCATCGCCGAGGCCGACATGGCCGAACTCAACCGCGAACACATGGGTGCTGACGGTTCGACCGACGTGTTGTCGTTCCCGATCGACGGCGGCGAGGTCGTCGACGTGGTGGCCGGTCCGTCGGGCGGCTCGCGTGCCCCTGATCGTTCACCGGTCGACCGTGGCGATCTTCCGCTCCTGTTGGGTGACGTCGTGATCTGTCCCGAAGTGGCGGCTCGTCAGGCCGATACACACGCCGGAAACCTCGATGACGAATTCGCGTTGCTCGTGGTTCACGGCATCTTGCACGTCCTCGGCTGGGATCACGCCACCGACGACGAGCGCAACCGAATGTGGGCGCGTGAACGCGCCCTTTTGACCGAACTTCACTGGAACGGCCCGGTGCCGAGCCGCTTTCGACAGGACATGCCGTGACCGGACTCATCGCCGCCTTCACCAGCCTCGACTGGCTGCTTCTGCTCGTGGTGATACTGCTTCTCTTCGTTTTGATCTTCTTGGCCGTGGCCGAGATGGGTCTGTCGCGCATGACCAAGCCCAAGGCGGCCGCACTGGCCGAGAGACGCCCTCGTCAGGGTCGCGCACTCATCGATCTCATCGAAGAACCGGAGAAATGGGTCAATCCGCTGCTCCTCACCGTGAACATCTGTCAGACGGTTCAGGCCACGCTCACCGGTGTGATCACGTCCCGGGCCTTCGGTCCGGTGGGTGTCGCAGTCGGTGTGGTTGCCAATGTGCTCGTGTTCTTCGTGTTGGCCGAAGCGGTGCCCAAGACCTACGCCGTTTTGTTCTCGGAGCGCGCGGCGCTCATGTCGGCCCGCGGCATCCGCGTGCTCGTTCGGTTCCCACCCCTTCGTCTCATCTCACGCGGACTCATTCGCCTCACCAACGTCATTGTGAAGGGCAAGGGGCTCGAAGAAGGACCGTTCGTGAAGGAGCAGGAGTTCCTGGGCGTCGTCGAGGCGGCCGCCATCGAAGAGGTGATCGAAAAACATGAGCGCGATCTCATCGAGTCGGTGATCGAATTCGGGGACACGGTGGCCCGTGAAATCATGGTCCCACTACCCGACATGGTGACGGTCCATCAGTCGACCACGATCGATGCTGCGATCGGTGTGTCGATCGAACACGGCTTCTCTCGTCTGCCGGTCATCAACGATGACGACGACGTGATCGGTATCGCCTTCATGAAGGATCTCGTGCGTCTCGAGCGATCGAGCGGGGGATCCAACCCGGTGTCGGCTCAGATGCGCCGAGTCGTGGTGGTTCCCGAGAACAAACCCGTCTCGAAGCTCATGCGCGAGATGCAAGCCAACAAATTTCATTTGGCGGTCGTGGCCGACGAGTACGGCTCGATCACCGGGCTCATCACGCTCGAAGACTGCCTCGAAGAACTCGTGGGAGAGATCGCCGACGAGTACGACGACGAAGACGTCGACATCACGGCACTACCCAACGGCGATTTCATGGTCGACGGGGCCACGAGCGTCGGTGACGTGAACGATCGCCTCTCCACCAGCATTCCTGACGAGGAGTGGGACTCGATCGGTGGATTCATCTTCGGAACACTCGAGCACGTGCCGGTGGTCGGCGAACACGTCGACTTCGAAGGCTGGCGCTTCACCGTGTCGGAGTTGGAAGGACGCCGAATCCGAAAGGTTCGCGTTTCTCTGATCGAGGCTCAGGTCGAAGGCGACTGAAGCCCGATCTGCTCGAAGATCGCCGGCAGATTCGGATAACGACCGGTGTTGCCGCCACCGTCGATCGACAAGAACGAAGCGCTCATGTACGACGAATCGTCGCTCGCGAGGAACGCGATCACCGAGGCGATTTCGTCGGGTGACGCGTAACGCCCGAGCGGAGCGTTCTCGGCGAACTCGTCGACGATCGGGGGGATGGCGAAGAAGGTTCCGGTGGCATTCGTCTGTACCAGACCCGGGGCCACGGTGTTGACGCGGATGCCACGCGGCCCCAGTTCCATTGCTGCGACTCGCGAGAGCATGGCCACGCCGGCCTTGGCGGTGCAGTACGCGGCCATGCCGCGGCTGGGCTGGATGGCGTTGAGCGAAGCCACCGTGACGATGGAGCCGTTGTCGCGCATGACCGCGCCGCTGTGTTTCACGGTGAGGAACACGCCGGTCAGACAGAGGTCGATGATGCGTTGCCATTCACCGAGGGGATGTTCGGTGAGAAGTGCGTAGCCGCCGGCTCCCGCGTTGGCGATCGCGATGTCGAGGCCACCGAAATGCGAGACCGCGAGGGAAGCCAGGTTCTCGACGTCGATCTCTTGCGTGACGTCGCACCGGGCCGTGACCAACTTTTCGGACGAGGTCTTGGGCGAGATGGCCGCCAAGCCGGCTTCGTCGATGTCGCCCGCTACCACCAAGGCGCCATCGTCGAGCAGTCGACGTGTGGTGGCCAGACCGATTCCTGACGCCGCACCGGTGACCAGAGCGACTTTTCCCGAGAGACGTGACATGACGCGACCCTAGTCGGCGTCGGCCAGCACTCTTTCGGCGACCAGACGCACTTCGCTGCGGCGAATCTTTCCATTCGTCGTGCGTGGAATGTCGGCGACCACGATGTGCTTCGGAGCGCAGCGGGCCGGAAGGAGATCCTTCACGCGACCGCGCACGTCATCGAGCGCGAGCCCGTCTCGATCGGTGACGAGAACCACCGCCTCGCCCCACTGATCATCGGGAACGCCGACGATGCACGATGTGCGGTCGGGGTAGAGGGTGTCGAGAATCCGCTCGACCTGTTCGGGCCACACCTTCTCGCCACCTGTCTTGATCAGATCGTCGAGTCGTCCGGTCACGGACAACTTGCCGTTGGCGTCGATCGAGCCCGAGTCGCGTGTGTGCAGCCAGCCCTCTTCGTCGATCGTGGTGGTTCCATCGCGATAACCGCGCATGAGCATCGGTCCGCGAACGAGAACTTCTTCGTCGACTCCGATCGAGAGCTCGACACCGTCGAGCGCCCAGCCGTCGTAGACCACACCGCTTCCTGTCTCGGTGAGTCCGTAGGTGGCGATCACATTGGTTGGACGATCGGCGGGCGGGCGAGCGCCACCGATCAGTACGGTCTGGAAGGCGCTGACGTCGACGCGTCCGAGCAGAGTCGGAACGAGTGAGGTTCGATTGCTGCCGGCACGAATGGCGGCGGCCACCGTCTCGGGATCGGAATCGGGGCGAACCGTCAACGCCGCACCGCACGCCAGAGCTCGACTCACGACGGAGAAGCCTCCGATGTGCGCCAATGGCAGACACGCCAGCCAGTGATCGGACGACGAACCCTGCAGGCGCTTCAGCGATGCATTCGACGACGCCGCGATGGACGAGTGCGTGTGCACGACGCCTTTGGGTGCGCCAGTGCTGCCACTCGTGGCGATCACCAGGGCATCGCCGGGCTCGAGCTCGCGACCATGTGTCAGACCGGTTCGCCCGGATGAGTCGATGACTTCGTGTGCGCCCAAGAGTTGGAGCAGGTCGGACCTGTCGGCGTGTGAGAGGCGCTGATCGAGCGGAAGCACTGCCGCTCCCGACGCCCAGATCTCGATCACGTGCGCGACGAACGCATCGTTGGCCGCGATATCGAGCGCCACCAGGCGGGTCACATCATCAGGTTACGACTGACCTGCGCTGTGTGGGTCGGAGTGTGACGTGAGATCACCACGTGGGTTCACCAGGTCGGATCGATGGGAGTACGTACTCCCATGGCTTCGTCGAGATGAGCCGCGACGTCGAGGCACACCAGATCCTTGAAGCGCCACGACGCGACCTGCACGCCGACCGGAAGACCATCGGAAAGTCCGGCCGGTACCACGGCAGCCGGACTACCGAACAGATTGGGAGCCAGCACTGCGCGGAAAGTCTCGAACGTGGCCTTGGCGCCGTCGAGAGACGCGATGTCAGCGCCGTGTTCGAAGGCAGCCATCGACCACGTGGGGCAGAGCAGCACGTCGTAGTGCTCGAACCACTGTGCCCACTTGGCTGCGACTTCGAAGCGACGCATGTGAATGGCGCTCATGGTCGCTTGGTCGGCGCTGGTGAGCAGCTCGCGACCGTACTGAAGGAACGTGCGTCCACCTTCGCCCATGACGGCTTCTAGCAATGGTTGCACTACGGCGAGGTCGCCGTTGAGAGTGGCGCCCCACATGTCGATGCACTCTTCGTAGTCGGGCGGCGTGGCTTCTTCGACGTGGTGGCCGGCATCGGCGAGCGTGCGACCGGCGGCCCGAACGACTTCGGCAATTCCGGGATCGGTGCGGCCACCCGGCGGCTCGGCTAGTACGGCCACTCGCCACTTCCGATCAGTGGGTGCACCACGCAGATCGGCGGGCACCGAGTAGGGATCACGTCGATGGGCTCCGCGCACGATGTCGAATCCGATGCGCACGTCCGACACCCGGCGGGCCAACACGCCCTCCACGACCATGAGTTGGAACGCGAGGTTGAGTGCGGTGGGGGGAATCTCGGTCGCCCACGGAACCACACCAACGGTCGGCTTGATGGACGAGACACCGCAACAGTGCGCAGGGTTGCGTAGTGATCCACCGACGTCGTTGCCGAGTCCGATGGGGCTCATGCCCGAGGCGAGAGCCGATGCTTCGCCACCACTCGAACCACCCGTCGTGCGATCGTGGTGCCACGGATTGCGCGTGAGTCCATGAAGGGCCGAATCGGTGTGAATGCGCAACCCCATGTCGGGCAAGTTGGTGCGCCCGATCGGAATGGCGCCGGCTCCACGCATGCGTTCGACCACGGGAGCATCGCTCGGTGAAACAGCCTCGGCCAGTGCCGGCACCGAATTCGTGGTCGGTGTACCGGCTAGGTCGATGTTCTCCTTCACCGTGAACGGAACGCCGTGGAGCGGTCCCAACCGTTCACCGGCTTTGACGGCAGCATCGGCGCTGTCGGCGGCCGCTCGGGCATCTGCATCGAGTCGGCGCACCACTGCGTTGAGCCTCGGATTGACGGCATCGATGCGCGCGAGGTGCGCGTCGACCACTTCGCGACTCGACACTTCCCGCTTGGCGATCATCGATGCCAATTCGGCCGCATTCATCTTCCAGAGTTCCATCACTCGACCCCCTCGGCGCGAAGGTTAGTCTCGCTTCGTGAATCGCTGGCTCGTGGGTGCTCGACTGCGAACGTTGCCGGCCGCGGTGGTTCCCGTAGCGATGGGTGCGTCGCTGGCCGTGGGAGAGACCGGTGCGGTGTGGTGGCGAGTCGTGCCGGCCGGCATCGTGAGCCTCGCTCTGCAGGTGGGCGTCAACTACGCGAACGACTACAGCGACGGAGTGCGTGGCACCGACGACGAACGGGTCGGGCCGACTCGATTGGTGGCATCCGGACTCGCGACACCCAGTGAAGTGAAGCAGGCAGCGTTCTCGGCCTTCGGTGTGGCGGCTCTGGCCGGATTGGTGCTGGCGTCCGCGACCACGTGGTGGCTGATCTTGGTCGGCATCGTGGCGGTCTTGGCCGCCTGGGGCTACACGGGCGGCCCCAAGCCGTACGGCTATCTCGGCCTCGGCGAAATCTTCGTCTTCGTGTTCTTCGGACTGGTGGCGACGCTCGGCACGGTGTACGTGGTGATCGAGCGACTGCCGTTCGTGTCGTGGCTGATCGGATCCTCAGCGGGATCGCTCGCCTGCGCATTGCTCGTGACCAACAACCTTCGCGACATCGAAGGCGACACGAAAGTCGGCAAGCGCACGCTCGCGGTGCGGCTCGGCGACGAACGGACGCGACGCCTCTACGCCGGGTTCATGCTGGTCGCACTCGTCCTGTTGGTCGTTGCGGCACCGTGGCGACCGGGATCTCTACTCGGATTGCTTGCGGTGCCGTGGTTGCGCAAGCCGGTGCGCGGCGTGTTGCGTGGTGTTCGCGGTCGAGGGCTCATCGCCGTGCTCGGAGACACCGGTCGATTCCAGTTGATCGTCGGAACACTCGCCACCGTCGGAATCGCGCTCGTCGGCTGATCGTCATGATCCGATCGGCGCGAGCCGGTCAGAGACGATTCTCGTCGAGCCAGCGGCGAATGGCCGCCGTCGTCTCGATCGGACGTTCGAGATGTGCAGTGTGACCGGCCCCGCTCAAGACGGCGATCGTGGCGTTGGCGCCGATGGACGTCTTCATCTGCTCGGCCAGGCCGCAGAACTTCGAGTCGAGTTCACCGACGATCAGCAAAGTCGGAAGATCGAGAGCGGGGAGTCGATCCCACAAAGGATCCTGTGACCCGACTCCGCATTCACGCAAACTGGCGGCCAGACCAGTGGCAGAGTTGCGCCGCCGGTCGTCTCGATTGCTCTGCGTCTCGGTGAGGGTCGCGAACAAGTCCTGCGCCAACCACTCGTCGACGAACCGCGCGACGCCAATGGCCTCGATCCGTTGAGCGAGGACCTCGTCGCGCTGCTGTCGTTCGACACGCTCGGCCTCGGTTCGCAGGCCAGCCGTCGCGCTGATGAGGACCAGACCTCGGAGCGTCGATTGATGTCGCACCGCCAGATCGAGCGCGATGCGTCCGCCCATCGAGTAACCCACCAGCACCGTCCCGCGAGCTTGCTCTCGAAGGTGAGTCGCGACGAGATCAGCGGTTCGGGTGACATCGCCCCGCACCCGGGCCGAGTCACCGTGACCGGGAGCGTCGAAACAGGTGACGTCGATGTCGTCACCGAGTGCAGTGATGATGGGCGCCCAGGAGCGCGAGGTCTGGGTGAATCCGTGTATGAAAGCGAGATGGCGGACGTTGCCCGGTCGGCGCGTCGTGGCGAAGTGCAACGAGTCGATCATGAACGCGCGTTGGCCGCCGCGCGGAGAAGGACTCGTTCGAACGTGTCGGGATCTTGTGCACCGGGAATGGCCCAGGCCCCGTTGATCACGTAGGTGGGAACTCCCGTTATGTCGTGTTCGACGGCTCGCTGCAGTTCGTCGGCCACTTCCGACGAACCGAGTCCGGACTCGAGGAACGCGACGACCGTCTCGACGCTGACGCCGAGTTCGTCGGCCACGATGGTGGCGAGTCGTTGCGGGTCGCCCACGTTCTCGCCATCGGTGAAGTAGGCCTTGAGCAGTCGTTCTTTCACGCGCGCTTGAGCGTCGAGTCCCTGTTGCTCGGCCACCCACCACAGCACTCGGTGCGAGAGAACGGTGTTCGAGCGTTGGGCGATGTCGAAGCGGAAGTCGAGACCATCGGCCGCTGCTGTCTCGGTGAGGTGTCGAAGGATCGCATCGGCCCGCTCAGGGCCGCCGAACTTTCGGGCGTAGGCCTCGCGGACCGGCGTGGATGACGTGCTCGGGGCACTGGGGTCGAGTTGATACGCGCGGTAGCGAATGTCGATCTGCAGGTCGGGTGCCTCGGCGCGAACTCGCTCGAGCGCGAGCTCGAATCTCCGTTTGCCGATGTAGCACCACGGGCACACCACGTCGGACCAGATGTCGATGGTCAGTGAAGCCGTCACATCGGTCACCCTACGGCTTGGACGGGGGCAGGCCGGTCCTGTGGCCGTAGCGTTCGGGACGTGACCGCGGATGCACAAGCGTCGTTCTGCGCGACTCTCGTCGCCCAGTGGTCGGCTCTCGGTCTCGACACCGCATTCGTGGCGCCGGGTTCGCGCTCCACACCGATGGCGCTGGCCCTCGATCGGTCGCCGGGTTGGCGGGTCGAGGTCTTGCTCGACGAACGCTCGACCGCCTTTGCCGCCCTCGGTTTCGGTGTGGCCACCGGTCGTCCGGCCATCGCGTTGTGCACCAGCGGCACCGCCGCGGCTCACTTCCACGCAGCGGTGATCGAAGCCGACTTGTCGGCGGTCCCGCTTCTCGTCATCACGGGTGATCGTCCGCCCGAACTGCGCGACGTGGGTGCGCCGCAAACGATCGACCAGATCAAGCTGTTCGGATCGTCGGTGCGTTGGTTCCACGATCCGGGTGTGGCCGATTGGTCGACGCAAGCCCGTTGGCCATCGCTGGCGGCTCACTGCGTCGATGCATCGACGTCGGGTCGTCCCGGACCGGTCCATCTCAATCTTCCGTTCCGCGAACCCTTGGTGGGCGACGGCGTCGTCGACGATGCGGCTCATCGCGCGATCGTCACCCTCCGCGGCCGATCCATGGTGGCGCGCGAAGAAATCGCGGTGCTAGCCGCTCACGTGTCGGGTCGGCGCGGAGTGATCGTCGCCGGTCGAGGCTCGGGAACAGCGGTCGACGACTTGGCGACGGCGCTCGACTGGCCGGTGTTCGCCGAACCACGAGCGATCTGTCGCGGTGCGCGAGTGGTGCGACACTTCGATTCGCTCGTTCGCGCCGAATCGTTCGCCGCGAATCATCGACCCGACATCGTGCTGCGCATCGGTGAATCTCCGGCCTCGAAGGTCACTGGACAGTGGTTCACGTCGCTCGGGATCGAGCAGATTCATGTGTCGGCGCATCCGCAGTTCTTCGATCCCGATGCTCGTGTCGCAACGCATATCGTTGCTGACCCCACGGCTTGGGCGTTGGCACTGGCCGCAGAGGTGTCGCCCTCACGGTCTTCCCATGCCTCCGACACGTCGTGGTGCGCGGAGTGGTGTCGGGCCGAGGCGGCGGCGTCGGAGTCGATCGATCGTGCTCTGAACGACCTCGTCATGTCGGGGCCGTTAGCCGCTCGGTGCCTGGCGGCCAGTCTTCCGAGTGGATCGCATCTCGTCGTGTCGTCGTCGATGCCGGTGCGCGACCTCGAATGGTTCGGCGGCCGTTCCGATCACTTGGTGGTGCACTCGAATCGCGGTGCCAACGGCATCGACGGGGTCATCGCGACCGCCGTCGGCGTCGCCTGCGCGACCGAAGGCCCGGTCGGAGTGTCGATCGGCGACGTTGCCCTGCTTCACGACTCGTCGTCGCTGGCCGGCTTGGCACGTCGAGGCGTCGACGTGCGCATCGTCGTCACCGACAACGACGGCGGCGGCATCTTCCACTATCTGCCCCAGGCTTCGGTGGTGGAAGCCGAGCGCTTCGAGAAGCTGTTCGGAACTCCGCACGGCGCCGATCTGGCTGCGTTGGGCCACGCGCATGGTCTGAGCACATCCATCGTGTCGTCACGGTCGGAACTCGAAGAAGCGCTGTCTCGCCGGGGTCCATCGCTGATCGTCGTGCCCACCGATCGTCGAGGGGACGTCGACGTGCACCGGCATCTGCACTCGGCAGTGGCTGCTGCTACGGCCTGACGATCGCCGACAACATGGCCTGGAACTTGGCCTGAGTCTCGGCCAGTTCGGCGTCGACATCGCTGTCGGCCACGATGCCACCTCCGGCGATGAGGCGCGCCGATCGACGGTCAGCCGACAACTCTGCGCAGCGAATGGTGACCGCGAACTCACCGTTACCGGCCCAATCGACCCAGCCCACGGCGCCGCCGTACCGGCCACGTTCGAAGCCTTCGTTCGCCTCGATGAGTTCGATCGCCCCCGCGCGCGGATGGCCGCCGAGAGCGGGCGTCGGCGAAAGTAGGCGAGCCAGCGCGACCACGTGGGGTCGCGGTTCGGACAGTCGACCTTCGATCGAGGTTCCGAGGTGTTGAACGTTGGCCACCTTGATGACCGAGGGTTCGGGCTCCCAATCGAGGTAGCTGCACCACGGCAACAACGCGTCGTGTACGACGTCGATCACCACGCGGTGCTCGACTTGGTCCTTCATGCTGGCCACGAGTTTCTTGGCCAGTGCTTCGTCGGTGGCCGGATCTCCGGTGCGCGGAGTCGTGCCGGCCAATGGATGCGAGCGAACCACATCGCCATCGACAGAAACCAGAAGTTCGGGTGAGGCGCCGATCAGTCCGTCGATGCTGTAGCGGTAGCTGGCCCCGAACGCGCTTCTCAGACGCAGCAGGATCGCGTGCACGTCGAGCGGCTGATCGCTCTCCACGCCGACTTCGCGCGCGATCACGACCTTGGTGAGGTCTCCGCGGCGCACCGCATCGCGACCGATTTCCACGGCACGTCGATACGTGTCGATCGGCGTGCGGGGTCCGACTCGGAAGGATGCTGCGACCGGAGCAGTCGACGTCTCGGCGAGGCGAAGGTCGGATTCGGAGGGTTGACCAATGGTGGTGATGAACACCCCACCATCGCCTGTCTTGCGGACGATCACCGCCGGGACCACGAAGTCGGCCGGTGCGCCGGGGCGGAAAGGTAGGCATCCGAGCGCCACCGGACCGGCTCGACCGGCGGAGGCGTCGTCATGATCGATCGCAGCGAGGAAGTCGACGGTGTCGTC
Source organism: uncultured Bifidobacterium sp. (assembly GCA_964513215.1). GTDB lineage: Bacteria > Actinomycetota > Acidimicrobiia > Acidimicrobiales > Ilumatobacteraceae > Casp-actino8. Next base: position 45,223 of record CAZELU010000004.1, on the reverse strand, counting down.
GGCGCTCACCGTTGCCGCGCGTCCTCGGCCGGCCACACCGATTCCGTTGCGAACGAACAGGAGGCCGTCGTGGCGGCAAACGTCGTTCAGATCGACCTCGTGTTCGAGAAGTCGAGTGACGGCTCTCATCGTGCGTCGCGAGTGGCGACCATGAGTTGTGTGATGCCGCCCGACAGTCCGCGGTGTTCGGCGTCGGAGAAGCCGACCTTGCGCAGTTCAGCCAACATCGTCTCGGGTGGCGGCAAGTAGGCGACGCTCTTGGGCAAGTAGCGATAGGCCGCCGGATCGGAGAGCCACCCCCCGATCTTCGGGACGATCTTTCCGAAGTAGATGCCATTGCCCCAGCGGATGAGGCGGTTGCGCGGTACGCCGACGTCGAGCAGTGCGATGCGACCTCCAGGTCGAACGACGCGAGCGAGTTCAGCGAAGAAAGCTGGTAGCTCGAGCAGATTTCGCAGAGCGAACCCGCACGTCACACCGTCGACCGATGCGTCTCCGATGGGCAAGCGCAAGATGTCGGCTTGGGTTCTCGGCGCACCACTGCGGTCGGCGTGAAGCATTCCGAAACTCAGATCGAAAGAGAGCGGGTGCAGATCGGCGCGGCGCAGATCGACGCACAGGTCGCCGGTGCCACTGGCCAGGTCGAGCACCCGGCTTCCCGGCGGCAGGGCGAGGCGCTTCACTGCGTAACGCCGCCAGCGAACGTCGAGACGAAACGTCATGATGCGGTTGACGAGGTCGTAGCGCGGTGCGATCGCGTCGAACATCTCTCGGACCGCGGTCACCTTGGCCTGACCGCTCGGGAGGGCCTCGGTATCCCAGGAGGCGGACTTCGGATCTGACGTCACGGGGTCAGGCTAAGGCCGGGCGCGCTGGTCTTCCGGACTCGCCGACCGAGGTCACGGCCAGGCAGACTCAGCAGGGGATTCGTGAGTTCAAGGGGGACACCATGATCGACTTCACGTTGTCGGACGAGCATCAGCAGATTCGCGATCGGGTGCGCGATTTCGTGGACGGCACGATCAAGCCGGCGATCGAGCCATTCGGGCATCGCGAGGAGATGGATGCCGATTCGCACCGCGCCTACGTCGGCGAACTCATTCGTCTTCGCAAGGAAGCCGTCAAGCAAGGCCTGTGGTTGCCGCACATGCCCAAGGAATGGGGTGGCATGGGTCTCGGGCACGTTGCCCTGGCGATGGTGCAGTCGGAAGCGGCCAAGACACGCGTTGGTCCGTGGGTTCTCAACTGCCAGGCCCCCGACGAAGGGAACATGCACACGCTCCTTCACTGGGGAACACCCGAGCAGAAGGAGAAGTACCTGAAGCCGTTGTGCAACGGCGTCACCTCGTCATGCTTTGCGATGACCGAACCCGAAGTCGCTGGCTCCGACCCCACCCTCATCCGTACCCACGCCATCAAGGACGGCGACGAGTGGATCATCAATGGTCACAAGTGGTTCATCTCCGGAGCCAACCGAGCCAAGTTCGCCATCCTCATCGCCCGCACCGAGATGGACGTCCCCGAAGGTTCGCGCGGCGCCAACACGGCGTTCATCGTCGACCTGCCGGCCGAGGGCTGGAACAACGTTCGAGAAGTCGAGACGATGCATGGTCCGGGTGGTCACAGCGAGATCCAGATCAACGATCTGCGTGTGCACGACTCGCAGATCCTCGGCGGACGCGGAAACGGCCATCGCTTGGGTCAGTACCGTCTCGGGCCGGCGCGCCTGGCTCACTGCATGCGTTGGATCGCCCAGGCCGAGATGGCGCTCGACATGATGGTCGACCGTTCACTCAAGCGGTACTCGCACGGTTCGTACCTCGCCGAGAAGCAAGGTGTGCAGTGGATGATCGCCGATTCGGCGATGGAGCTCTACCAGTGCAAGTTGATGGTTCTCCACGCCGCGTACAAGATCGACCGTGGCGACGACTTCCGGACCGAGGTGTCGATGGCCAAGCACTTCGTGGCCAACAGCCTCAACCGCATCATCGACCGCGCCATTCAGGTTCACGGAGCCCTCGGCTATTCCACCGACACTCCGTTGGCGAACATGATGCAGCACGCTCGTTGGGCTCGTTTCGCCGATGGCGCCGACGAGATCCATCAGATGCGTATCGCCGAGAACACCATCAAGGCGTTCACCGACAACGGCACCACCAAGAAGGCCACCGGCGACTTGCCGGTGTGATCAACCGCGAGCGGCCATCTCCTTGGCCCATCGATAGTCGGCTTTGCCCGACGGTGAGCGCACGATCGATTCGACGCGTACGAAGGCCTTCGGAAGTTTGTAACGGGCGATGTGGCGAGCCGCTTCGACGAGCAGTTCGTCGTCGGTGACCTCCGAGCCAGGTCGTAATGCGACGACCGCCACGACCTCGTTGCCCCAGCGCTCGCTCGGACGCCCGGCCACCACGCAATCGAGGACGGCGGGGTGCGGCTTGATCGCAGCCTCGACCTCCTCGGCGAAGATCTTCTCGCCGCCCGAGTTGATCGTGACCGAATCACGGCCGCGCAGTTCGATCATGTTGTCGGCGCGCAGCACGGCGCGATCACCCGGGATGACGTAGCGCACGCCGTCGACAACAGGGTAAGTCCGCGCCGTCTTGGCCGGGTCGCCGAGATAGCCGAGGGCCAGGCGGCCACTCTTGGCCAGCCATCCCAACCCGTCGTGCCCGGGTTCGAGAACTCGGGAGAGATCATCCGACAGGACGTGGTTGCCGGGTGACACGGGGAACGCCCCGGTGGCGGCGGCTCCATGGGTGGAGAGATGCTGTAGCTGACCGCCGGCCTCCGATGACCCAAGGCCGTCGACTACCAGGAGCGACGGATGGTGATTCAGGAGCTCGTCCTTCATGTGGCTGGAGAGCGGCGCACCACCCGACAAGACGACCGTGAGCGACGAGATGTCGTACGTATTTCTGTTCAGTTCGTCGAGCAACGGTCGGGCGAAAGCGTCACCGACGATCAACATGAAGTCGATGCGTTCGCGTTCGACCGTCGACCACATGTCGACCGGATCGAGGCGTTCGGGAATCGACGGAACGAAGACGGTTCCTCCTCCGTTCCAGGTGCTGAAGCTCACCCAGTGGCCGGCGCCGTGCATGAACGGGGGAGCGATGAGTGAACGGCGCCCGGTGAGCGCGCTGATGAACTCGTCGACGGTCTCGGCGGTCTTGTTGCCGCCGAAGCACTCGACCAGTGCATCGGCCTGACGCCACATCACACCCTTCGGCATGCCCGTGGTGCCGCCGGTGTACAAGATGTAGAGGTCGTCGGGGGATGCGGGCGACGGAGCCGCCGCACTCGATTGGGCCAGCGCATCCTCGTACCACACCGCACCGTCGAGAAGGGGTTCGTTCGATGCGTCGGGAACCTGAATGAAGACGCGCAGCTTCGGAAGAGCACCACGTACCGACTGCAACATCGACGCGAACGCCGAGTGGTACACGATCGCGGTGGCGGACGAGTCGGTGAGCAGGTATGTGAGTTCTTCGGCCACGTAGCGATAGTTCACGTTGAACGGAGCGACCCGACCCTTGAACGCACCGAGCATGGCCTCGAGGTATTCGTTGCCGTTGTGGAGGTAGATCGCCAGATGGTCTTGGCCACTTTCGTGCGACGGGATGGTGTCGCGTTCAGCGTGCGCACCCAGTCCACGCGAATTGAGGTAGTTGGCCAGACGGCGTGTTCGTTCGGTGACTTCGGACCACGTGAGGCGTCGATCGCGGAACACGAGGCATTCCTGGTCGGGCCGCGTGGCCGCGATGGCTTCGTGAATCTCGCCAACCGTGAACTGTCTCACGAGCCGACCCTATGACTCCCTCGGGGACACGGCCAAGGCAAGCGCAGGGTTATCGTGCCCGTATGTCCCATCGCCCCGTGACCGGCCACCACTCCAACGACATCGTGTTCGGCGTCTTCATGCCGCAAGGGTGGAAGATGGAGTTGTCGTCGATCGATGGCGCGAGCGCGAAGTGGAACAAGGCGGTGGAGATCGCGCAGACCGCCGAGCGCCTGGGATTCGACTCGATCTGGGTGTACGACCACTTCCACAACGTTCCGCGTCCGTCGCACGAGGCGGTGTTCGAGTGCTGGACGGCGATGGCCGCCATCAGCCAGTTGACGTCCACGATTCGCCTCGGCCAGATGGTGGGCTGCAACAGCTACCGCAACCCCGGCCTCCTGGCCAAGATCACCTCGACGCTCGATGTGATCTCCGGTGGCCGACTCGAATGGGGTATCGGCGCCGGTTGGTACGAGAACGAGTACCGCGCGTACGGCTACGAGTTTCCCAAGCCGAAGGATCGCATCGGCATGCTCCGCGAGAGCGTCGAGATCGTTCGGTCGATGTGGACCCAGGCCGAGACCACCTACAAGGGCAAGTACTACGAATTGAGTCGCGCTAACTGCGATCCGAAGCCCCTGCAGGATCCGCATCCGCCGATCCTCATCGGTGGGGGCGGCGAGCAACTCACGTTGCGCGTCGTGGCGCAACACGGCAACTGCTCGAACTTCGGTGGCAACCCCGAGGAGTGGGCTCGCAAGAGAGACACCTTGAAGCGACACTGCGCCGAGGTCGGCCGTGACGTCGACACGATCCGCATGACGTGGTCACCCGAATTGTTCGTGCGCCGCAACGAATCGGAGATCGATCGCACCCGCAGTCTGTGGGGCGAACCGCTCGACGCCTGGCGCGCCGGCAACCTGGTGGGCACACCGGAGCAGGTGTGCGAGAAGATCGAGGCGTATCGCTCGCTCGGTTGTCAGGGTTTCATTCCGTGGTGTGCCGACTACCCCGACACCGAGTCGATGGAGTTGTTCGCGACCGAAGTGATCCCGAACTTCCGCTGATTCAGACGTACGAGCGGAAGATCACTTCGGCGACACAACTCGGCTTGGCCGCGCCTTCGCACTCGAACGAGAAGGCGTAGGTCGATTGAATGCCGCCGGGAATGTCTTCGACTCCGATGAGGGTGACGCCCAGACGGAGTTTGGCTCCCACCGGAACCGGCGACATGAAGCGAACCTTGTTGCAGCCGTAGTTCACGCCCATCTTGTAGCCGGTGGTCAACACGACTTGAGGCATGAGGACGGGTCCGAGCGACAACGTGAGGTAGCCGTGCGCGATGGGTCCGCCGAACGGGCTCTCCTTCTTGGCGCGCTCGGGGTCGACGTGGATCCACTGGTGGTCACCGGTCGCTTCGGCGAACTGGTTGACCCGTTCCTGGGTGACTTCGAGCCACTCGCTGTAGCCGAGGTGCTGACCGATGAGTGACTTGAGTTCTTCAGTGCCGTTGATGATGCGCGGTGCCATGGGGCGATCGTAGTCAGCGGTACCAGACGCGCTGGTGCTCGCGACTGTGGGGATGCAGGAGCAGGGCGCACAGCGCGACTTCGAAGATGAGCGACAAAGTGTTGTTCCCCGAGATCCGATCCCAGAGGCCGATGCCGTCGAAGTCGGCCAGGACCCAGAAGCGCAGGAGGAAGGGGGAGAACGCGGCCACCAGGCCGAGCCAGTACCCGAGTCGGCGATCGTTGGCCATGAGAAAGCCGCCGAGGACGTGAGCGGCCACGACGGCCAGGCCGACCAACAGGCCCAACCCGCCTTTGGTCACTCGGGCGAATCCGATCCAGTCGGACTCGTCCACGAGCCCGATGAGTGCGAAGAAGCCGTTGAGATAGAGAAGCAGTGTCGCGATCTGCAGCGTTTGCGGCTGCAAACGATCGAACCACTTGCGAGGGTCGAGCGAAGACATGCACGTACCTTCGCACACCCGAGGCTCGGCCGCCTACCGAGATCATGTGGCGCTGGACCGGTCGGTGAACTCGTATCGTGGACGAGGAGATGTCGGATCAATCGGGAGATGCCCAGACCGTTCGCTCGGGATTCGTGACTCTCGTGGGTCGCCCCAATGTCGGGAAGTCCACGTTGGTCAACGCGATCTGCGGTCGGAAGGTGTCGATCGTGTCCGACAAGCCGCAGACCACTCGACGCCAGGTGCGCGGTGTGCTGACGCGGCCTGGACTGCAGATCGTTTTCGTCGACACCCCGGGTCTGCACAAACCGGTGACTGCTCTCGGAGAACGGGTGAATGCGGCAGCCATCGAGAGCCTGGCCGATGTCGACGTCGCCTGTCTCCTCGTCGACGCCACGGCACCTTTCGGTACCGGTGATCAGTGGGTCGCGTCGCGACTCGATCTCTCGAAGACGATCGTGGTGGTCAACAAGTGCGACGCCGCCAGTCGCGATGCGGTGGGTGAGCAGTTGGCGCGCGCCGGTCTTCTCGACGCCGAGGCCTACTTCCCGGTGTCGGCCCGTACGGGGGAGGGTGTGGCCGCTCTCGTCGATTTCATCGCGGCAAAACTTCCCGAAGGTCCGCTGTACTACCCCGAAGACGTGATCAGCGATCTCACCGATCCCGACTGGGTGGCCGAACTCGTGCGCGAACAACTCCTGGCCGAGATGCGCGACGAGATCCCGTATTCCATCGCGACGCGGGTGACCGAGTGGGAATGGCCCCGCGTTCGCTGCGAGATCATCGTGGAGCGCGAGAGCCAGAAGGGCATGGTCATCGGTAAAGGCGGGGCCATGGTGAAGAAGGTGCGCGAGCGTGTGCGCCGTCAGTTGCCGCCCGGAATCGTCCTCGAACTCAAGGTGAAAGTCGACAAGGACTGGCAACGCCGTCCCGAGCGCGTGCAGCAACTCGGGTACTGAGTCAGCACGAGAAGCCGGTTGGCAGAAGATTCGAGTAGTCGTCGCACGCGACGAGCTCACCCGGTCGAGTGAGGTCACCTCGTCCGCGCGGCACCGCCTGCGGACGGTTGCCGCTCGTGAACACCACTTGGCCGATGCCAGCTCGGCGCGTGAGTGTGAGGACGATCTGCGCGACGGCCAAACGCTGTTCGGCACCCGGTAGGCCGTTGACGAAGGCATCGGGAAGGTCGACGGTGGCGCTTCCTCGCTCCACCGTCACCGTGGTGGCGAGCCCGGACGGGATGGCCGATCGCAGGCCGGCGGCCACATCGCCATCCGGTAGTCCCTCGACGAGAGCCGCGAGAACCTGGGGCGGGGCGGCTGGACTGAGAAGCAGACGACTGATCGGGACCACTTGATTGCCGGCCACGAAGAACATCGTCACTTCTTCGGCCGGAACCGTCGACGACGTCGATTCGGGAGGAGTGGTCGTCGACTCCGACGGGATCGACGTGGTGGTCGGCGGCGTCGTTGTGGTGGTGGCCGAGAACACTTCGGGAATCGCGTCGAGATCGAGAGGGCGATTCGACGACGACTCCGGCACGCCGCACGCGGCGACGATCGCAATCGTCGGAACGACCAGTGCGCCCATGATGATTCTCGTGGCCGACCGGGAGGCGACACGTCTCATGCTCGACCACCTTCGGGGAGTTGGACGACGAAGCGTGCGCCGCCGCTCGGAGAGTCTTCGACCCAGGCCAGTCCACCGTGAGAACGGGCGTGTTCGGCCACCAACGCCAATCCGAGTCCGGTTCCTCCGGCCCGGGAGCGGCCAGCCGAACCACGCGCGAAGCGCTCGAAGATGCGCGCGCGTTCGCTTGGCGACACACCCGGTCCGGAGTCCTCCACGCCCAGACGAACATGGGCCGGTCCGGACGCACTCGCGAAGCGTTCGATCGTCACGCGAGTCGCACCACCACCGTGAAGACGAGCGTTGTCGAGCAAGTTGGCCACGATTCGTTCGAGTCGCCGCTTGTCGGCGTTGACGATTCCGGGGCAATCGGTTGCGACTTCCACCCGTACATCGGTGCTGCCGTATCGCTGGGCGATTCGTGCAATGAATGGTGCGAGGTCGATGTCTTCGCGGTGAAGGTCGGTGATGCCCACGTCGAGTCGCGACAGCTCGAGAAGATCGAGAACCATCTGGTCGAAGCGGCGAACCTGACTCGACACCACATCGAGGGCTTGCTGGGTTCGATCGGGAAGATCGGCGCGCCTGGCATCGAGAACCTCGACCGCGGCGGCGAGAGCGGTGATCGGGCTCCGAAGTTCGTGTGACACATCCGAAGCGAATCGGGTCTCGCGCTCGATGCGGCTCTGCACCGCATCGGCCATGTCGTTGAACGCGGTGACGAGAGTCGACAGGTCGGGATCGCCCTCGGATTCGAGTCGCACGTCGAGGCCGCCGGCGGCGATGGCTCCGGCCGCTTCGGTGACGCGCACGAGGGGTCGCATGAGACGTCGGCTCACGGCCCACCCCACGAGCCCGGAGATCAATCCGATGACGAGTGTTCCGATCACGAGGGCCGAACCGATGACGGTGATGGCCCGTTGCTCGTCACCCACCGGAAAGGCTTCGAAGTAGGCGGCGTCCACGCTGGGCATGGCGATTCCGATGGCGATGAATGCGTCGTCCCCGAGTGAGAAACGTTGGTACGACGACACGCCGTCGATCGTGCTGCGAAGCAGTTCGGCCGGGAACGCCCCTTGGGTGAAGCGCAGGTCCTGTGAGAAGAAGAGGTCCTCGCGGCCCAGGTGCAACACCGCGAACCCACCCTGTTCGGTGCGGGTGGTGCTGATGAGTTCGAAGGCCTCCGATCGACGGCTGGCCAACTGCGATCTCACCAGTTCCGCGTTGGTGACGGCCTGGCGCTCGACCACGTCGTCACGTCGCTCGAGAAGGTAACTGCGAGCCACCAGGAAGCTGACGAGTGACAGGGCGAGGGACGTGACGAGGCCTACCAGGACGAACAGCAAGGTCACGCGGGTGCGCAACGGCAGGCGAACGGAACGGGCCACGGCCAACATCCTGCCCGACGCCGGACATGACACCGCCCGACTCGGGGAAATCCAGCGAGTCGGGCGGCGGACCAAGGAGATATCCGGTTCCGTCGGATCGGCGAGGGCCAGGGGGAGGACGGCCCCCGTCGGTCCGACGTGAACGGGATCAGTTTCCCGAGGCTCTGTGAAAGGACCGTGCGCGAATTGTGCGTTTTGTGTAACGAATTCGGCTGGTCGCCTCGACCGGGCAGAATCGCTTCGTGAACTCGCTGTTGTTCATCGAGGACGACGACCAGATCCGGCTCGCGCTACGTCTGGCCCTCGAGGACGAGGGTTACCAGGTGCGTGAGGCTGCCGATGGCCGCGCCGGATTGGCCGCGTTCCATGCCGATGAGCCCGATCTGGTGCTCCTCGACCTGCGCCTACCCGACATGTCGGGGTTCGAGGTCTGCCGGGCTCTCCGAGCGATGTCGATCGTGCCGATCGTGATGGTGACGGCCCAGACCGACACCAACGACATGGTCGCCGGTCTCGAGGCGGGCGCCGATGACTACGTGACCAAACCGGTGGTCCCCAAGGAGTTGGCGGCGCGCATTCGTGCTCACCTCCGTCGAGTGCAACTCCAGGGAGACCCGGCCGCGGAGTCGTCGAGCCTCACGTTCGGGGACGTCGAGTTGCGCCGTGAGCAAGGGATCGTGCTCAAAGCCGGCCGCGAGTTGTCCTTGACCAAGACCGAGTTCAACTTGCTGTGCGAGTTCGCCGATCATCCGAACATCGTGTTGTCCCGCGATCAACTTCTCGAACGGGTGTGGGGTTACGACTATCTCGGCGACAGCCGCCTCGTCGATGCGCACGTTCGCCGACTACGAGTGAAGATCGAAGATCAAGCTGACGATCCGCGGCTCATCGTCACGGTGCGCGGAATCGGCTATCGGCTCATGCCTGCGTGATCGATTCCAGGAATCGACACACTTCGTCACTGTTCACGGTGCGACGCATCGGCGGGAGCGCAGCCAGAAGTTGCTTGCGATACTGAGCGGTGGCGAGTCGCGGATCGAACACGGTCACGACACCGCGATCGGTGGCCGATCGAATGAGACGACCGGACGCCTGAGCGAGCAGTGTGGCCGCGCGTGGCAGGTCGATCTCCCGAAAGGCGCGATCGCCGAGCAGTTCGCGACGAGCCGAGAGCAGAGGCTCGTCGGGTCGAGGAAACGGAATCCGGTCGAGGGTGACGAGTGACAACGTGCGCCCCGGTATGTCGACGCCTTGGAAGAATCCAGCGGTGGCGAACAAGCACGAGGACTCGTCAGCACTGAACTCTTCGACGAGGCGGCTCTTGTTCGGATCGTCGCGTTGCGACAGGACCGGAACGTCGAGGATGGGACGCAACTTCTCCACCGCCTGGTCGAGGGCACGAAAACTGGTGAACAGGGCGAGTGTTCGACCACCGGCGGCGACGATGAGCCGGTACAACTCGTCGTGCATTGCGCGCGTGAAATCGGGAGTGTTGGGGCCGGGAAACTTCGACGGGCAGTAGAGGAGCGAGTTGCTCTCGTAGTCGAACGGACTTCCGACGTCAATCGCGTCGAATTCGCCGTCGGTGAGGCCAACGCGTGTCGGCAGATTGGCCGGCACAGTGGCGCTGGTCAGAATCGCGGTGCGCCCGGACCAGATTCCGTTGGCGAGAACGGGCGCCACGTCGAGGGGTGCGATCTCGAGAACCGGGTTGCTGGGCGATCCCGACACGTACGGAACGAACGAGTCGTTGATGCTGAGTGCCTGATCGAGGTTGTCACCCAATCGAGTAGCTGCCTGTTGGGCTCGCAGCCGTCGTTGATCCGCATCGAGATCGTTCGTATTCAGACCACGGAGTGCTTCGAGCAGATCGTTGACGGCTAACCGAGCTGCGGCGAGAACGGCCGTGATGTCGGGGGGTAGTGGGGCCGAGAGTCGACTGCCGATGAGAGGTGCCAGGATCTCGTCGAGCAGCGGACCCTGACGAGTGAGTCGATCGAGGAGATCGGGTTGTGCGAAGACGCGTCCGGCCACACCAGCCAACCAGCGCAGGCGACCGCTCGAGAACGACAACGCCACGCTGTCGCTCATGATGTCTTCGAGCCCGTGCACCTCGTCGATGACGACCACGTCGTGTTCGGGAAGAACCGCACCGGCCGATGCGACGTCGAGGCCGTACAGATGGGTGTTCACGACCACGATGTCGGACTCGGCCGCGCGATCGCGGGCCCTCTCGGCGAAGCAGTCGCCTCCCGCCGGACAACGACGAGCGCCCGGACATTCCTCGCTCGTCACGGTGATCGCCGCAGTGGTGGCGGCGTCGAGACGTCCCGGGAATTCCGACAAGTCGCCGGTGTCGCTACCGTCGGCCCACTTGGCCAATTCGATGAGCCGCTTGGCCGGAATCGTGCGCATCTCGTCGGACAGGGTCGGGGTCTCGCCGTTCGCTTCAGCGAGTCGTTGCCGGCACAGGTAGTTCTGCCGTCCTTTCACGACGGCCCACGACAGGTCGCGCTTCAGTTCACGAGCCACGGTCTCGCGCAACAAGGGGAGATCCTTGCGGGCGATCTGGTCCTGGAGCGCCTTGGTCGCCGTGGTGATCACGGCTCGTCGGCCCGAGAGAACGATCGGAACGAGATAACCGAGGGTCTTCCCGGTGCCGGTACCTGCCTGCACGATCACGTGTCGGCCGGTCTCGAGAGCATCGGCAACGTGCTCGGCCATCGAACGCTGACCGGGGCGGTCCTCGGCATCCGTGAGACCGGCGGTGGCGACGTCGAGAGCGTCGCGTACGGAGAGTGACTTATCTCGCGGCACGGTTCACGAGCGCTGGTGTGCTCGCGCGAGGGTGAGTGCGCCGTCGATGTCGTCGGCCGAGAAATCGGGCCACGTCTCGTCGGAGAAGTAGATCGGTGCTCCGGCGGCCTGCCACAACAAGAAGTTGGACACCCGACGTTCACCCGACGTCCGGACAACGACGTCGACCGGCGGCATGTCGGGAAGGTACATCGCCGACGACAGGTCGTCGGCGGTCACCGGTCGTCCGAGGGCCTTGGCGCGACGAGCCGCATCGACGATCTCGGCCCGGCTGCCGTAGTCGAACGCGACGGTGAGCGTCATGCCGGTATTCGAGCTCGTGTCGGCGATCGCCTTGCGAATGGCCCGCTGAACGTGGCGAGGTGTTCGCGAAGACGGATCATCGAACGGGCGACCGATCCAGGTGATCCGGACGTTCAGTTCGTTCAACTCGGCCACGCGACCGAACAACTTCTCGTGCAGTCCGAGGATGTGGCGCACCTCTCGCCGAGGGCGAACCCAGTTCTCGGTGGAGAATCCGAAGACCGTGAGCCAGTCGACGTTGCGTCGAACGCACTGCCGAACGACCTCGGCCAAATTCTCCTCACCGGCCGTGTGGCCGGCCGTACGCGGCAGATGACGGCGGGTCGCCCAGCGTCCATTTCCGTCCATGATGCAGGCCAAGTGCACGATGCGAGGGTAGCGGTGAGGCCACAATGGACAGCGTGTTCCGTCGTCGTCGCGCCGCCGTTACTGCCATCGATCAGGGCATCGATCGGGGCAGCGAGCGCTCGCACGAATCCGATGACTCGCCCCGGGCCCGTCGTTTGATCGTCGTCGCTGGATCGATCGACGAGTGGGCGGCGTTCTCCGAGGCGCAGTGGACCGACCGGCTCACGACCGTGGGCTCCGCAGCCGCGGCGGCCGGGGTCGTGTCGGTGCGCATCGTCCCCTCAGCCGGTGGACGCGCTGGTAGGCGAGAGATCGGTGAGCGTCACGCTCGTGTGGAGGGTTGCGATGTCGTGGCCGACCCTCGCCCCGATGGACGATCCAATGTGGTGGACGCCGTCAACAAGATGTCACGTCCGATCACCGAACAGTCGTTGCAGGCGCAGATCGGGGGCTCGAGCGGTGATGTCGATCTGGTGATCGTTCTCGGAGAGCCGAACGTTCTGCCGCAGGCTCTCGTCTGGGAACTGGCCTACGCCGAACTCGTGTACATCGCTGCCGACTGGTCCAATTTGTCGAGTGAACACATTCGTCGGTCACTCGAAGAGTTCGCCGTTCGTCAACGCCGCTTCGGCGGAGTGATCGAGTGACGAGCCGCCTCTATCGAGACGAAGCGGTCGTCATTCGCTCGTACAAGCTCGGCGAAGCCGATCGAATCGTGGTCATGCTGACGCGCGAGCACGGCAAGGTTCGAGCCGTCGCGAAGGGAGTTCGCAAGACTCATTCGAAGTTCGGTGGTCGCCTCGAGCCGCTGTCGCATGTGGCGATACAAATCCACCGGGGCACGAATCTCGACGTCGTGAATCAGGTCGAGACGATCGATTCGTCGGGCCGGATGTTCGGAGATCTCGACGTGATGACAGAAGGCCTGGCGGTCCTGGAGGCGGTCGATCAACTCGTTCCCGATCGCGAACCGGTGCCCGAGGTGTTCCGGATGTTGGTGGGAGTTCGTAAGACGTTGGCCGAGCGTCCGTCCGCTCTGGTCGTGCCGGCATTCTTGCTTCGGCTGTTGGCCGCCGAAGGTGTTCGGCCCGAACTCGACCGCTGCGTCGTGTGTGGGCAAGGCGAATCGGGAGCCACTCCACTCGTGTCGATCGACCTCGAGCGAGGTGGAGTCCAATGTCGAGGCTGTCGTTCGGGAGTCGGAATCTCGGCGGGTGCGCTGCACTTGCTGCGCGACGTCCTCGACGGACGTTTGGGTGAGGCCCTCGATCGTGCGCACCGACCAGGCGGGCAGGTTCTCGACGACCCTGTCGTGGCCGAAGTGGCGTCGATCGCCACGCGGGCCTTCGAATTCCACGTCGAGCGTCGGCTGCGGTCGGTCGCGATTTTCGAACGCCACGACACACGCTCCGAGCCGTAGGCTGAGCGACCATGCCTGCGAACGACCTCGAACAGATCGTCAACCTGTGCAAGCGCCGCGGTTTCGTCTACCCGTCGGCCGAGATCTACGGAGGATTCCGCTCGAGCTACGACTACGGCCCGCTCGGGTCGTTGATGCTTCGCAACGTTCGTGAGTCGTGGCTGCGCGAGATGGTGCAGAAGCGCGACGACGTGGTTCTCATCGACGCCGCCATCCTCGGGCCGCCGCAGGTGTTCGAAGCCAGTGGTCACCTGGCCAATTTCAGCGATCCGTTGGTCGACTGCCGCGAGTGCAAACAGCGGTTCCGGGAAGACCACCTCGAGGATCGATCGGTGTGCCCGAATTGCAAGGCCAAGAACAGCCTCACCGATGCCCGAGCCTTCAATCTCATGTTCAAGACCTACGCCGGACCGGTGGAAGGGTCGGGTGCCGAGGTGTACCTGCGTCCCGAGACTGCGCAGGGAATGTTCGTCAACTTCAGCAACGTGCTGCAGACGAGCCGCAAGAAGCCGCCGTTCGGTATCGCCCAAGTGGGCAAGAGCTTCCGCAACGAAATCACGCCCGGGAATTTCATCTTCCGTACCCGCGAGTTCGAGCAGATGGAACTCGAATTCTTCGTTCCCCCGGCCGATGGTCCGAAGTGGTACGAGTACTGGTGCGCCACACGTCTGCAGTGGTACATCGATCTCGGCATTCCATCCGAGATGCTCCGTCTTCGTGCTCACGATGCCGACGAGTTGAGTCATTATTCGGCTGGTACCGCCGACGTCGAATTCATGTACCCGTGGGGCTGGGGAGAGTTGGAGGGAATCGCGCAGCGCACGAACTTCGATCTCACCCAACATTCGAATCACTCGGGTCAGCGCCTCGACTTCTTCGACCAGTCGACGAACGAGCGATACGTGCCGTTCGTGATCGAGCCGGCGGCCGGAGTCAACCGGGCCATGGCCGCGTTCCTCCTGGCGGCCTACGACGAGGACGAGGTGGGTGGTGAGGCCCGCACGATTCTGCGGTTGCATCCGCGCTTGGCGCCGTTCAAGGTCGCGGTTCTGCCGCTCAGCAAGAAAGACACCCTCACGCCACTCGCTCGTGAGATCTTCACGTCGCTGTCCGATCGGTACATGGTCGACTACGACGACACGCAGTCGATCGGGAAGCGCTATCGCCGTCAGGACGAGATCGGTACCCCGTTGTGCATCACGGTCGACTTCGAGTCTCTCGAGGATTCGGCCGTCACGGTCCGCGATCGCGACACCACCGAGCAGGTGCGCGTACCGATTGCCGAACTCGAATCGGCGTTGCGGCAGCGACTCGGGTTCTGAGGCGCGACCGCGAGGGTCTAGGTTTCACTCGGGGCCGGTTCGCAAGGTCTCATCGTCGAAGGGGAAGTCATGTCGAAAGTTGCCGTGTGGGCCAAGATCCCGGCCGCTCCGGGAAAGCGTGACGAGTTGGCCAAGGCCCTCGGAACCGCTCTCGAGACCGCCAAGTCGGAGAAGGGGACGATTTATTACATCCTTCACGCCGACCCCAACGAGGCCGACGTGCTCTACATGTACGAGATGTACGAGAGCCAGGACGCGTTGAACGAGCACATGGGTTCGGAGGCCTTCAAGGCTCTCGGTCCCGCCATCGGGCCGTTCCTCGGTGGACGTCCCGACCTGAAGTTCGTCGCTCCGCTCGGCGGCAAGGGAGCCTGACCTGGCGGCGCGGCGCGGGACCTATCTCGACCGCATCCTCGATCACCATCGGGGTCGTGCGGCCGATGACTCGCGCTCGCTCGCCGATCTGCGTGCGCGGGTGGCCGACCTCGAAACGTGTCGGGGATTTGCGTCGCGCCTGCGTTCCGACTCCGCGTCGGCATTAGCGGTCGTGGCCGAGATCAAGCGTCGTTCGCCGTCGAAGGGTGATCTGTTCGCCGATCTCGACCCGGCCGTGCTGGCTCGTCAGTACGTCGTCGGGGGTGCGAGTTGCCTGTCGGTTCTCACTGATGGGCCGCACTTCGGCGGATCGATCGACGATCTGCGCACTGCTCGGGCCGCGGTTGACATTCCGGTTTTGCGCAAGGATTTCACCGTGTCCGAACGCGACGTCTTCGACACGCGTCTCATGGGTGCCGACTGCATCTTGTTGATCGCGGCCGCGTTGGAGGCGAACCAACTCGTCGAGCTGTCCGGCACGGCGCTCGCCATCGGGCTCGACGTTCTGGTCGAGATTCACGACGAGGACGAACTCGCCGTGGCGGTTGCCGCCGCCGCTCCAGCCATCGGCGTCAATCAACGCGATCTCGTGACGTTCGAGGTCGACCACGCCCGCGCCGAACGGATGGCCGGGGTGATTCCCGACGCGGTGGTCAAGATCGCCGAGAGCGGAGTGCGAGACGCCAACGACGCGAGCGCGTTACGGCGGGCCGGTTACGACGCGATCCTCGTGGGCGAAACCCTCGTGCGCTCGGGTGACCCCACCGCCGAGCTGCGTTCGTTGCGAATCCGGTAGAGGTCACCCATCGCGTCGGGTGCGACCGGTACTTTGGAAGCGTGTTCGTCAAGATCTGCGGGATCACCAACGAGGACGATGCATTGTTGGCCGTGGCGATGGGCGCCGATGCGGTCGGTTTCGTCTTCGCTCCGTCGCCGCGCCAGGTCGCGCCCCAGGTGGTCTACGACATCACACGTCGCCTGCCACCGGAGATCCTCACCGTCGGCGTGTTTCGCGACGAGTTGCCCGATCGTGTCTTCGAGGTGGCCAGTCGAGCCGGGGTGAAGGCCGTGCAGTTGCACGGACGCGAGACGGCGCGTCACGTCTCGATGCTGGCCGACAACATTCGCTGGATCATCAAGGCGGTGTCGGCCGGATCACCAGAGGCGGCGCGGGCCAACGAATACGGAACGGATCTCGTTCTCGTGGATGCGCCCGAGCCCGGTTCGGGGCGCCTCTTCGACTGGAAACTCGTGGACGAGATCCCCGGCGGTCTACGTCTGATCCTTGCCGGCGGGCTGACTCCCGAAAACGTGGGTTCGGCGATCGACATCGTGAAGCCATGGGGTGTCGACGTGTCGTCCGGGGTCGAGAGCAGTCCGGGCCGCAAGGATGCCGTCAAGGTCCGGCGCTTCATCGCCGCAGCCCGGGCGGCCGCTCCCGCCGAGTTCGAATCGGGCGACGACGACGTCTACGACTGGACCGACGAGTAACCGACTTCACCCGAACGAGCGCCAATCGGGTGGGGTTTCGAGCGTTCCGGGTGAGAACATGAAGGCGTGTCAGCACCTGTGGATCGTTCGATCATGTCGGAACCGTCGGCCTCCGGCCGGTTCGGTGAGTTCGGTGGCCGTTTCGTTCCCGAAACGTTGGTTCCGGCGTGCCAAGAACTCGAGCGAGCGTTTCGCGACGCGTGGGACGATCCGATCTTCCGGGGTGACCTCGCGGCGATCCTGCAGGAGTACGCCGGTCGGCCGTCGATCATCACCGAGTGCCACCAGTTGGGTGCACGGCTCGGAATTCGCCTCGTTCTGAAGCGCGAAGATCTCAATCACACGGGGTCGCACAAGATCAACAACGTTCTCGGTCAAACTCTCCTCGCCAAGCGCATGGGGAAGAAGCGAATCGTCGCTGAAACCGGAGCTGGTCAGCACGGCGTCGCGTCGGCGACGGCGGCTGCGCTCATGGGCCTCGAGTGCAAGGTCTACATGGGTGCGGTCGACGTGGAGCGCCAGGCCTTGAACGTGTTCCGCATGCGTCTGTTGGGAGCCGAGGTCGAAGCGGTGCACAGCGGCAGCCGCACACTCAAGGATGCCGTGAACGAAGCCATGCGTGATTGGGTCGCTTCGGTGGAGACGACGCACTACTGCCTCGGCTCGGTGATGGGTCCACATCCATATCCGTGGATGGTTCGCCAGTTCCATCGCGTGATCGGCGACGAAGCGCGCGAGCAGTGTCGTGAGCGATTCGGTGCCGACCCCGATGTGGTCGTGGCCTGTGTGGGAGGCGGCTCGAACGCCATCGGCATCTTTTCCGGTTTCGTCGACACCGACGCGCGTTTGATCGGTGTCGAACCAGCCGGTGGGGCTGCGGTGGGCCGGGGTGTTCCGGGCGTGGTGCACGGTATGCGCAGCTTCCTGATGCAGGACGAACACGGCCAGGTGCAAGAGGCGCACTCGATCTCAGCTGGTCTCGACTATCCAGGCGTGGGGCCCGAGCACTCGTATCTGGCGTCGATCGGTCGGGCCGAGTACCCCACTGTCACCGACGCAGAAGTGATCGATGCCTTCCAGTTGATGGCGCGCACCGAGGGCATCATCCCGGCGCTCGAATGCGCCCACGCGCTGGCCTGGATCGTTCGTGAGAGCGGCTCGATGCAGGGCCAGACGGTGCTCATGAACCTGTCGGGTCGCGGCGACAAGGACGTGGCGCAGATGATGGAGATCCTGTCCTGATGTTGCGACTCGAGTCCGCGTTGCGGGCGCGTCGAGAGGCCGGGGGCAAGATCCTGATCCCGTACGTCACCGGCGGATTGTCGGGGTGGCAAGACGCGGTTCGCGCTGCCGCGGCGGCCGGCAGTGACGCGATCGAGATCGGCATTCCTTTCTCCGATCCGGTGATGGACGGCCCGGTGATCCAAGAAGCGAGCCAGCGAGCGCTCGATGCCGGAGCGACCCCCGTATCGATCTTGAACGACGTGCGGCGGCTCGACGTCGACGTTCCGCTGGTCGTGATGTGTTACTACAACACCGTTCATCACGCGGGTCACGAACGTTTCGCTGCTCAGTTGTCGCAGGCGGGCATCGCCGGTGCGATCGTTCCCGACCTGCCGCTCGAGGAGGCCGGTCCGTGGTGCGAAGCCGCCGATGCCGCTCAGGTCGCCACCGTGATGCTGGCCGCGCCCACCGCCCCCGACGATCGGTTGCCACGTATCTGTGCCCGAGCCCGGGGCTTCGTGTACTCAGTGGGTCTCCTCGGTGTGACAGGGGAGCGGGCGACCCTGGCCGGGACCGCCACCGCTCTCGCCGGGCGTCTCAAACCCATCACCGACGTGCCGGTCGTGGTGGGTGTCGGAGTCTCGAACGCCGAGCAGGCCGTGGAGGCCTCCCGGGTGGCCGACGGTGTGATTCAAGGTGCCGCGGTCGTGCGACGTCTGCTCGAGTCGGGGGCCGATGCGGTCGGCGAGTACATCGCCGAGGTCAGGGGTGCCCTCGAACGCCACTGGCCGACTCTCAGAAATCGTGACTGAAGTCTTACTGCTAAATCGCTGACCTGGGGGGTTTAGCGTGATAGGCAGGAAATGAGTTTCAGTCTCCCTGACGCTCAGCGGGCTTGGCCCGTGTCCCCCCAACCGAATTGGAGATTCCATGCGCAAGTCATTCATGGCCGCGGCTGCCGCCGTCGCCCTCACCGTCCTAGCCGCCTGCGGCGACGACGAGCCCAACGTCGAGACCACAGTCGCGGCGGCCGAAGCCGGCGACATCGTCGCCGTCGCCAGTGGCAACCCCGACTTCTCGACCCTCGTGGCCGCAGTCTCGGCTGCGGGTCTCGTGGAGACCTTGCAGGGCGAAGGGCCGTTCACGGTCTTCGCGCCCACCAATGCCGCGTTCGAAGCCCTGCCCGCCGGCATCCTCGACAAACTGCTGCTTCCGGAGAACAAGGACGTTCTCGTGAAGATCCTCACTTACCACGTGGTCGCAGGCAAGGTCATGGCCGCTGACGTGACCGCGGGCGACGTGCCGAGTGTCGAGGGTCAGACGATCGCCGTCACCACGAACGACGGTGGCGTCCAGGTCAATGGCGCCAATGTCGTGGCCACTGACGTGGCCGCGAGTAACGGCGTGATCCACGTGATCGACGCTGTCATCCTGCCCCCGGACGTCGACCCGGCCGCCCTCTGATCGACAACTGAATTGTCGGCGTTCATGTGAATGACGCCGTCGTGAGCGGCCTCGCGCCGGTCACCTCGTGCCACACTTCGGTGATGGCCGAGTGTGATCTGTGCGAGGCCGCTCGGCTGTCCGAGTGGTTCCACGAGGACGACCTCTGTTGGATCGCCGAGTGCGAAGTGTGCTCGGTGCCCATGGTCGTGTGGCGCGAGCACGACCCCAATCCGCCCGACGATGTGAAACAGCGTCTGCACGAATTGCTGCGTTCGGTTGTCAGCGCACATTTCGTCGACGAGATCTACATCGACGACAACATGCGCAACATTCCCGACCATTACCACGCTCATGCCCGCGGCCGCGGGAAGTGGGGCATGCAGCCGCTCGAACGCCGTCGACCGAACGAGTCGAACGCATAGTCACTACAGTTCGAGCATGCTCGCAGTCGGCAAGAAGGCACCAGCAATCAAGCTCCTCGATCAGGACGGCAGCACGGTCACGCTCGCTTCCTATGCCGGGCGCCGCGTGCTCGTGTACTTCTATCCGAAGGCTGATACACCCGGGTGCACTCAGCAGTCGTGCGGACTCCGCGACATCGCCAAGAAGATCGGTGACACGGCGATCATCGGTATCTCGCCCGACACTCCCGCCAAGCAGAAGAAGTTCGCCGACAAGTTCGATCTCCCGTTCCCGTTGCTCGCCGACACCGAACATGTCGTCGCCGAGAAGTATTTCGTCTGGAAGCAGAAGTCGATGTACGGCCGCACCTACATGGGCATCGAACGTTCGGCCTTCCTGATCAGCAGCGACGGCAAGATCGAACACGCGTGGTACAAGATTTCTCCCAAGGACACGCCAACCAATCTGTTGAAGGCGTTGAAGTGACCGCGTTGCCGCGGCCCGTCGACGTTCTTCCGCACCGTCCGCCGTTCCTGTTCGTCGACGAGGTGACCGCCCTCGAACCCGGTCGCTCGGCCACCGGCTTGTGGCGACTCAGCGGTGATGAGTGGTTCTTCCCCGGCCACTTTCCCGGGCGGCCGACTCTCCCCGGCGTTCTGATGTGCGAAGCGATCGCCCAGTTGGGTGCCGTGGCAGTACTCACGTCGGCCGATCATTCGGGTCGTCTCCCGCTGTTCGGCGGTCTCGATGGTGCGCGGTTTCGCCGTCAAGTGGTGCCCGGCGACGTCCTGACGCTCGAGGTCGAATTGGGTCGCATGTCGTCACGGGCCGGAAAGGGCCAAGGGCGGGCGAGCGTCGACGGTCAGACCGCGTGCGAATGCGAGTTGATGTTCGTTCTGGTGTGATTCACGCGGGTGCGAGGACGACCGAACCGTTGTGACCACCGAAGCCGAAGTTGTTGGAGATACTCGGTCCGGGTGTCCAGGGCCGGGGCTCACCGATCACGAGGTCGATGTCCATCTCGGGATCGATCGTGGTGGTTCCGGCCGTCGGCGGAATCAGTCGATGTTCGAAGGCGAGGAGAACCGAGGCTGCTTCGAGTGCCCCGGCGGCTCCGAGAGCGTGGCCGGTCACGCCCTTGATGCTCGTCATCGGTGGACGACGGCTGCCGAACACCTCGGCGACTGCAGCGGCTTCGGCGGCGTCGTTGAGGGGAGTCGAGGTGCCGTGGGCGTTCACGTGAACGACGTCGTCGGCGGAGATTCCGGCGTCAGCAAGCGCCAAGCGCATGCACGCGATCGCGCCACGACCACCCGGGGACGGGGCGGTGATGTGGTGTGCGTCGGCGTTACTGGCCGAACCGAGAACTTCGCCGAGGATGCGTGCTCCACGAGCGACGGCGTGCTCCCACTCCTCGAGCACGAAGATCGCCGCGCCTTCGCCCATGACGAAACCATCGCGCTCGACGTCGAACGGGCGACTGCGGCCCACGGTGGACAGGGCCGTCATGTTGCCGAAGCCGGCGATCGAGACCGGTGAACCGGCCGACTCGCTGCCGCCGCTGATCATCGCGTCGCAGCGACCCATCGCGATGAGGCGGGCGGCGTAGCCAAGGGCGTGCGTGGACGCGGCACACGCGGTGCAGACGGTTTCGTTCGGCCCTTGTAACCCGTAGCGCATGGAGATGGCGGCACCGGTGGCGTTGGCCATCATCATGGGAACGAGGAACGGCGACACCCGACGTTCACCCTTCTCGATCAGCACTCGTACCTGCTCTTCGAGAGTGTGAAGACCGCCGATGCCCGTGCCGACAACGACACCGAAACGTTCGGGGTCGACGCCGACGTGGCCGGCCTGAGCGAACGCCTCGGCGGCGGCGGCCAGGCCGAACTGCTCGACACGGTCGGCTCGACGCGCCTCTTTGGGGTTGGCGAAATAGGGCGTCGGATCCCAGTCAGCGATGGCCGTGGTGCGTCCACCGGACAGGCCGGGACCGAGAAGACCGGACCAGAACGCGTCGCGACCGACTCCACACGGCGCAACCACGCCAAGGCCGGTGACGGCGACGCGCCGTCCGAGCATCAGAGTTTGCCGACGATCAGGTCGAAGGCCTGACCGACGGTCTTGACACCTTCGATCTCTTCCTCGGGAACCTCGATGTCGAATTCCTCTTCGAGGGCCATCACGAGTTCGACGAGGTCGAGGCTGTCGGCTTCGAGGTCGTCACCGAAGCTGGCTTCGGGTACGACTTTGTCGGCGTCGACACTCAACACGTCGACGGCGCACTTGCGGAAGCGGGCGAACAGTTCCTGATCCATGGTGTCCTCCGTAGGGGTCGTTGTCATCGTAAACGGCGGGGGAGGCTCAATGCCCCATTCCGAGGCCCCCGTCGACCGGAATGACGGCTCCCGTGATGTAGCCGGCGGCATCGGACGCCACGAAAGCGATGACCGAGGCGATCTCGTCCGGCGACGCCATGCGGCCCAAGGGGACGGCCGCGGTGAGGGCTTCTTGTCGTTCGGCTGACAGCGCCGCGATCATGTCGGTCATCACCGGGCCCGGTGCGATGACGTTGGCGGTGATGGAACGTGAACCCAGTTCCCGCGCGATACTGCGCGCCAAGCCCACAAGTCCCGCCTTGGATGCCGCGTAATTCGCCTGACCGGCCGACCCGAGCAAACCGACCACGCTCGACACGAAGATCATCCGACCGCGTCGGGCGCGCAACATTCCTTGAGCCGCTCGCTTGGCCACGCGGTAAGACGCGTTCAAGTTGGCATCGATCACGTCGACGAAATCGCTCTCGCCCATACGGAGAAGGAGGCCGTCCTTGGTGACCCCGGCGTTCGAGACGAGGATCTCGACTGGTCCGAATTTCTCTTCGACCGCCGTGAAGGCGGCGTCGACGTCGGCGTTGGAGGTGACATCGCACTTCACGCCGAACAGGTCGTCGGGCGGTGGAGACGAGTTGTACGTGACGGCAACCTGGTCGCCGAGGGATGCGAAGTGGCGGGCGGTCGCCAACCCGATGCCGCGAGAACCTCCGGTGACGAGAACGACGCGGCTCACGAGGTGGGCCCCCAACGCAAGAGGGCGGACGCGGCGGTCATCCCACCGCCGAAACCGACCAGCAGGACGAGGTCACCTTCGCGGATGCGGTTCTTGTCGAGTGCATCGGCCAGGGCCAACGGAATGGATGCGGCCGACGTGTTCCCGGTGCGGTCGAGAACGATCGAGGTGCGCTCGATCGGAATGCCGAGGCGATCGCAGGCGGCCTGAATGATGCGCACGTTGGCCTGATGCGGGATCACGAGTGACACGTCCGAGCCGGACACTCCGGCTTGGGCCATTGTCTTTTCGGCCGAGTCGACCATGATGCGCACGGCTCGACGGAACACTTCCTTGCCTTCCATCTGAATGGTGCCACCGACTTCGGCCCAGAGGATCGAGCCGGCCGAACCGTCGGCATCGATGTCCCACGCCACGAGTTCGCCTGGGCCGTCGCACGACGACACGACGACTGCCCCCGCACCGTCGCCGAACAGCACCGCCGTGTTGCGGTCGGTCCAGTCGGTGATGCGCGAGAGCGTGTCGGCGCCGATGACGAGGACGTTGTCGAGGCCGACGGCGATCATCCCGTGCGCCGCCACCAATCCGTAGACGAATCCACTGCAGGCCGAGTTGAGTTCGAACACACCGCAACGCAATCCGAGTGCGTCTTGAACGGCCGCCGAGTTGCCCCATTGTTTGTCGGGTGTCGTGGTGGCGAGGATCAACGCATCGATTTTCGAAGGATCGATACCGGAGCGCTCGATCGCCATCCGCCCCGCCGCGATGGCCATGGGGATCGTGGAGCCGCCGACGTGCCGCTGGTGAATTCCGGAACGTTCGACGATCCAGTCGTGGCTCGTCTCGACCATCTTCTCGAGGTCGTGATTGGTGAGGACCTTCTCGGGCAGGTTGGTGCCCCATCCGAGGATGGTCGCACCGCGGGCCGATGATGGGGTGCGCGGCATCTCAGTGCGTCCGTAACCAGGCGATCGGCTGACGAGCGGTCACGCGCTCGCCTTCGACGGCGATGTAGGCCTGCAGGATTCCGGCGAAGGCCGACCGAACCTCGGTGTCGCCGACGAGTCCGATGACGGTGCCGACATCGACCCGGACGCCTGCGCTGACGGTGGCCACCGGTGTGAAGACGCCCGCCGACGGACTGACGACCAATCGTTCGGTGGCGAACAAGTGCTCACCCTCCAACTGCGCAGCACCGGTCGGGGAAGCGGCGTTGACCCACTCGATGAACTTGTCGAGTTCATCGGGAGTGGCCACCGAGATGGTGCGGGCCGACTCGAGTGTTCTCTTGGCCATTCCGGTGAGAACACCGCCAGGTCCGAGTTCGGCAATGCCGGTGACACCGAGTTCGCCCAGTGCGAGCAGGCAATGCTTCCAGCGAACCGGGCTCGACAACTGCGCCGACAGCAGTCCCGACCATTCGTCACCCGATGCATGGGCCATGGCGTCGACGTTGCTGACGACCGGAACCTCGGTGTCGCGCGGCGCTGCATCGGCGATCGCTTGGCGCAAACGATCGCGAGCCGGTGTCATGAACGGTGTGTGGAACGCACCGGCCACCTGAAGAGGCATGGCCTTCTTCGCTCCGAGTTCTTTGGCGATCTCGGATGCTCGGGCGACTCCGTCGGGGGAGCCGGCGATCACCACTTGACCGGGTGCGTTGAAGTTGGCGACCCACACGTCGGAGTCGGCGCGACGGCACGCGACCTCCACGAGTTCGTCGTCGAGTCCGAGTACAGCCGCCATTGTTCCGGGATTGGCCTGGCCGGCCTCGTGCATCGCGGCGGCGCGTTCGCTCACGAGGCGAACGCCGTCATCGAAGGCGAGGGCTCCAGCGGCGGTGAGGGCGGTGTACTCGCCGAGACTGTGTCCCGCGCAGAAACTGGGCTCGACTCCGAGTCGTTCGACGGCATCGAGAACCATGAGGCTCGACACGAACGTCGTGAGTTGGGCGTTGCGGGTGTCGCGCAGTTCTTCGGCGTCGGCATCGAGCAAGAGATGACCCACGTCGCGACCGGCGATGTCGGACGCCTCGGTCACCAGTTCCCAACTCTCGTGTTCGACCCAGGGGCGACCCATGCCGGGTCGCTGCGAACCCTGGCCGGGGAAGGTGAACGCGAGCACGTCCGAACGATAATCGGCTGGTCGATGGGGTCTCCGACTACTGGCAGGTAACCTCGTCCACGCGCCCCGGTAGCCCAACGGCAGAGGCAGCGGCTTCAAACTCCGTACGGTGTGGGTTCGAATCCCACCCGGGGCACCACACGCAGGCTTCTTCCCGAACCTGACTCATAGACTCCCGGCATGGGTCAGCGAATGATCGAACGGCGTCTCCGTGAGACGTCCGATCGACTGCGACGTCTTCGCGAAGAGCTCCGGATCGTCGACGAACAGCTGGCCCATCTGAGCGACGAGGCCGATGATCTCGGCCTGCGAGCCCTGGTGTCGGAGACCCCGGGGGCGTCGGTCGAATATCGCGAGGCCCGTCTCCACGCCGACGCCATGCGCACCCACCGCGAGCAGGTGGCGGCCGGTATCCAGGAATTGGAAGCCCGTCAGGACCAGTTGCTCGAAAAGTTGGCCCACGGCTGATCGGGCCAATGGCCACCGACGGCGAACGGGTCCCCGGACCCAGCCGTTTGGTTGAATGAGTTCGTGAGCATTCGCGTCGTCGTCGCCGAGGACGAGGCCATCATCCGCCTCGACCTGACCGAAACCCTCCAGGAGGAGGGGTACGACGTCGTCGGCGAAACCGGTCGCGGCGACCAGGCTCTCGAACTCATTCGGTCTTTGCGACCCGACCTGGCGATCCTCGACGTGAAGATGCCGGGGATGGACGGCCTCGAAGTGGCCCGTCACATCGCCGACGAAAAGATTTGCGGTGTTCTCGTTCTGACGGCCTTCTCGCAACGTGAGATCGTCGAACAGGCGCGTGACGCGGGAGCGCTGGCGTATCTCGTGAAGCCGTATCAGAAGAGCGACCTCATCCCGGCCATCGAAGTGGCCATCGGACGTTTCCGTGAACTGCAGACTCTGTCGGGTCACATCGACGCTCTGGGTGAACAGCTCGAGGCGCGCAAGATCATCGACCGCGCGAAGGGTCGCCTCATCGACGAGTTCGGCTACAAAGAGCACGATGCGTTCGCGTTCATCCAACGCACCGCGATGAAGGAGCGCTCGCGCATGCGAGACGTCGCCGAGAAGATCTTGTCGGGCGAAGTGGTCCCGTGACCGCTGAGCGACCGCGACTTCTCCTCCTCGACGGCAATTCGCTCACGTATCGCGCGTTCTTCGGCTTGCCGACCGACATGATCACGGCCAGTGGCCAGGTCACCAACGCAGTGTTCGGTTTCACCTCGATGTTGGTGACGATGTTGAAGGATCACCGACCCACCGGTCTGGTGGTCGCGTTCGATCGTTCGGAGCCGACGTTCCGCCACGAAGCCGAGCCCAAGTACAAGGCGCAACGCGAGTCGGCTCCCGACATCCTTCGTCAGCAGCTCGGAATCGTCCGCGAGGTCCTGGCGGCCCTCGGAGTTCCGGTGATCGAGATTCCAGGTTTCGAAGCCGACGACATCATCGCCACCGTTTCTGACCGGGCGGTGGACGGCGGATTCGACGTCATGATCGTCACCGGCGACCGCGACAGTTATCAACTCGTTCGCGATCCGCACGTTCGCGTTCTGTACAACCGACGAGGCGTCACCGACTACGCGCTCTACGACGAAGCCGGCATCGTCGAGAAGACCGGTGTCACTCCGCAGCAGTATCCGACCTACGCCGCGTTGCGAGGAGATCCGAGCGACAACCTTCCCGGCGTTCCGGGCGTGGGAGAGAAGACGGCCGCGAAGTTGGTGTCGAAGTACGGAACTCTCGACGGAATCTTCGCTCATACCTCCGAGCAAACGCCGAAATTGCGAAGCGCCCTCGAAGAAAATCAGGAGCTGGCGCGACACAACGAGTTCCTCATGAAGTTGCGCCACGACGCCCCGGTTCAACTCGACTTGGCCGATGTGCACATCACGCCGAACGAAACCGAACTGCGCCGTCTTTTCGACTTCCTGGAGTTCAAGACGATGTGGTCGCGTTTGCGTGGAGCATTGGCGGCAGCCGGCGTGGACGCGGGATCTTCGGCGGACTCGAACGATGTGGCATCGGCTCAGAGCGTCCTCGACGTGTCGTTCCTGGAAGCGGGATCAGCGAACGACGTGCTGGCCTTCCTCTCGACTCACGACGTGGTCGACGTGGCCGGCGCGTGGGACGGAGAGCCCGGTCGGTCCGAGCTCCTCGGCGTCGCGCTCGCGGCCACCACGACGCTCTGGGTCCCGCGTTCGGTGCTCGCGGATTCGACAGTCGCCCAGGCGTTGTCGCGGCATCGCGTACGCGGTCACGACCTCAAACCACTGATGCGCTCCGGACTGGCGATCGGTATCGATCTGGCCGGCCTCGAACTCGACACCGCCATTGCCGCATATCTGCTCGAGCCGGGTTCGAACGACTATTCGATCGGAAGACTGCTCCTCGACCGCACCGACGTGTGTCTTCCCGACATCGGAGCACCCTCCGGTCAACTCGATCTCGATGGATCGGCCACGAGTCCGGCCCAGGACGCGGCGGCCCGAGCCGCCGGTGTCGCGCCGTTGGCCTCCGCGCTCGAGTCGTCTCTCGATTCCGAGTCGATGCGTCACCTGTACGTCGACATCGAGAATCCGCTCGTGCGGGTGTTGGCCAAGATGGAGCACGTCGGTATCGGTGTCGACGTCGAGCGTCTGCGCGAGATCGGACGGCGCCTCACTTCCGAGGCCGAACGACTCGGGCAGGTCCTGCAAGAGCTAGCCGGCGGGCCGTTCAATCCGAATTCGCCGGCTCAACTCGGTCGCATTCTTTTCGAGGAGCGCGGCCTCACGCCTCCGAAGAAGACCAAGACGGGGTACTCCACCGATGCGGCCACGCTCGAGAAGTTGCGTGACGAGTGGCCCGAGTTCATCGACACGTTGCTGCGGTATCGCGAGTTCGAAAAGTTGCGGGGCACCTACGGTGAAGGACTGGTGGCGGAAGTTGCCTCCGACGGTCGGATCCACGCCACCTTCAACCAGACCGTCGCGCGTACGGGCCGCTTGTCGAGCGATCATCCGAATCTGCACAACATTCCGGTGCGCTCCGACGAAGGCCGCGTGTTTCGCGAAGCCTTCGTGCCAGCGCCGGGTCACTCGCTCCTGGTGGCCGACTACAACCAGATCGAGTTGCGCTGCATCGCCCACCTGGCCGACGACCCCGGTCTCATCGATGCCTTCCGTAGCGGTCGAGACGTGCACCGCGCGACTGCTGCGCAAGTGTTCGGAGTCGACGAAGGTGACGTGAACTTCGATCAACGTTCGAAGGCCAAGATGGTGTCGTATGGCTTGGCCTACGGCATGGAGGCCTATGGGCTCGCGCAACGCCTGGCCATTCCGGTCGGTGAAGCCGCCGAAATTCTCGACGCCTACTTCACGGCGTTTCCGAACGTACGCGATTACATGGATCGCACCGTGGCCGAGGCTCGTCAACGTGGCTACACGGAAACGTTGTTCGGACGGAGGCGTCCGATCCCCGAACTCCTCAACGACAACTTCCGCATCCGGCAGGCCGGCGAGCGTCAGGCGATGAATGCTGGTATTCAAGGGCTGGCCGCGGACATCTTCAAAGTTGCTCTGGTTCGCATCGACCGCGCGCTCGAAGAGACTCGACGCTCGAGTCGTCTCGTGCTGCAGGTGCACGACGAAGTGATCGTGGAGGTGCCCGAGGCCGAACGCGACAGCGTCGGGCCGATCGTGATCGGGCTCATGGAAGACGCCGCCGAACTCAGTGTGCCTCTGGCCGTCAATTTCGCGTGGGGCGATTCATGGGCGGCGGCCAAGGGGTGACTCACTGGTTCGAACCGCTGGCCGATCACATGGGTGAGGCCTATCTGCGGTACTCGTTCACCAAAGGAACCCGCCAGGAAGTCGACTTCCTGTGGGACGCACTCCAACTGGCGGCCGGCGCGCGGGTTCTCGACGTCGGATGTGGCCCGGGTCGCCACGCTCTCGAACTGGCCCGTCGAGGAGCGGTGGTTCACGGCATCGACATCGCCCAGAAGTTCGTCGAGATCGGGCGATCGGCCGCGGCCGCGGAGCACCTCGACGTGACCTTCGAACGCGGTGATGCCCGTGATCTCCGCAGTCAGCCGTCGCGGAGCGCAGACGCCGCGGTGTGTCTGTGCCAGGGCGCGTTCGGACTCATGACCGAGAGTGGCGACGACCAGGGTGTGCTGGACGGTTTGGTCCATCAGGTCCGACCCGGCGGACTGATCGCGTTGTCGGCGTTCAATGCGTACTTCGCGGTGAAGTATCACGAAGCGGCCCGGTTCGATGCCGCCACCGGGGTCAGTCACGAAACCACCGAGATCCGCTCGCCGAGCGGGGAGGTACGGGCGGCCGATCTGTGGACGGGTTGCTACACGCCACGCGAGTTGCGGCTGATGATGTCCCGAGCGGGTGCCGATGTGGTCGACATCTGGGCCGTCGCCCCCGGGGAGTACCGCCGCGACGAGCCCGACACCGAGCACCCCGAGTTCCTGGTGCTGGCCCGACGGGTCTGAGGGGCGCGGCCCGCAGGTATCCTGACCAGGTTCCCGTCCGGGAGCGCGTCCCTGTCCCTACAACGTCCCTGTCCGAAAGCGATTCTCCCTTGTCCGATCTCCTGACCTCCTCCAGCCCCATGGGCACCTACGACACCGACGGCAACTACACGCCGCGGAAAGTCACCGAAAACGACCTCGACAAGCCCTTCAGCGAAGCGATCGAAGGCACCTTGGTCGACGTGGAGGACGGCCAAGTGGTCCACGGAACCGTCGTCAAGATCGACAAGGACGAGGTTCTCCTCGACATCGGATACAAGAGCGAGGGAGTCATCCCGTCGCGCGAGTTGAGCATCCGTAACGACGTCGACCCGAGCGAGATCGTCAAACTCGGCGAGCAGGTCGAAGCCCTGGTCCTTCAGAAAGAAGACAAGGAAGGCCGCCTCATCCTGTCGAAGAAGCGCGCGCAGTACGAGCGTGCGTGGGGCAACATCGAGAAGAAGAAGGAAGCCGACGAGATGGTCGAAGGCCTCGTGATCGAGGTCGTCAAGGGCGGTCTCATCGTCGACATCGGTCTGCGCGGGTTCCTTCCGGCGTCGCTCGTCGAACTTCGTCGCGTCCGCGACCTCCAGCCCTACGTGGGCAAGGTGCTGCAGGCCAAGATCATCGAGCTCGACAAGAACCGCAACAACGTCGTGCTGTCGCGCCGTGCGTACCTCGAAGAGACCCAGAAGGAAGCCCGCGATGGTTTCCTCTCCAACCTCAAGGTCGGCGACGTTCGCGAAGGCGTCGTGTCGAGCGTGGTCGCATTCGGTGCCTTCGTCGATCTCGGCGGCATGGATGGGCTCATCCACGTGAGCGAACTGTCGTGGAACCACGTCGACCATCCGGGCTCCGAAGTGGCCGTGGGCGACAAGGTCACCGTGAAGGTTCTCGACATCGACTACGACCGTGAGCGCATCAGCCTGTCGCGCAAGCAGACGCAGAAGGACCCGTGGGAAGTGTTCGCGTCGTCGCACGAGGTCGGCCAGTTGGTGTACGGCCGCGTCACCAAACTCGTTCCGTTCGGCAGCTTCGTGCAGGTGGGCGAGGGGATCGAAGGTCTCGTGCACATCTCCGAGATGAGCACCCAGCACGTCGACGCTCCCGAGCAGGTCGTCACTCCGGGCGAGGAGTTGTGGGTCAAGATCATCGACCTCGATCTCGCGCGTCGCCGCATCAGCCTGAGCATCAAGCAGGCCGCCGAGGGTGGCGAATTGGCCGAGGAGTACCGCAAACACTTCGAGGTCGACGAGCACGGCAACTGGACCGCCGGTGCCGACGATGCGTCGCGTGAGGCCACCTGGGCCGAGTATTACGGCGACAACCCGGGCGAGAATCCGAACCCGACCGAAGCCTGATCGTCACTCGATTTCGACGATTCCGAGTCGGAGGGCTCTGACGAGCGCCTTGGTCTTGTCGTCGACATCGAGTTTCGAATAGATCGACGCCAGGTGATTCTTCACGGTGCGCGCGCTGATGAAGAGCGTGGCGGCGATGTCGGCGTTGTCGAGGCCTCGAGCCACGAGGGCGAGAACTTCGACTTCGCGCTCCGACAACGGGCTGGTGCGATCGTCGCCGGCCCGCACGGGAGCGTCGCGACTGGTCATGTCGGCCGAGATCGCCACGTCTCCGGCCGCCACCCGTCCGATCAAGGACACCAGTTCGTCAGTGGAGGACGACTTGGTGCAATACCCGCGCGCACCGACCCGCAGCGCATCCTCCAGCACTCGTCGCTCCGAGTGCATCGTGAGGACGAGCACTTTCATTCGTGAGTCGGCCGCGACGATCGAGCGTGTCGCTTCGATGCCGTCGACGACGGGCATCGAGACGTCCATCAGGACGATGGCCGTTCGATGACGGAGAGCCAGGTCGATCCCATCCACTCCGTTCGCCGCCTCGCCGACGACTCGGTGGCCGGTGTCCTCGAGAAGGCGTCGCAACGCGGTGCGAAAGAGCGAATGGTCGTCGACCAGGACGATGTCGATCGAGCGAGGTGAGGCGGTCTCGGACATGATTTCCCGGGCTCACCGTAGTGCCGCCCATCCACCCCGGTCACGGGGCAATAGCGTCTCGCCCATGATCCTCGTCGGCCTCACGGGCGGTATCGGTTCGGGCAAGACCACGGTGTCGGAGATGCTGGCGGCCCGCGGCGCGATCATCGTCGACGCCGACCAGATCGTGCGCGACGTGCAGCGTCCGGGTTCGCCGGTTCTGATCGCGTTGGCGGAGGCTTTCGGCGATCAGGTGATCGACGCCAACGGCGAACTCGATCGTCCAGCCGTCGCACAGATCGTGTTCTCGGACCCCGATGCACTGAAGAAGATCAACGCGATCGTTCACCCGGCCGTCGGCAAGGAGATGAACGACCGGATCCTCGCTCAACGTGCGACGAACAACGTGGTGATCCTCGACATCCCGCTCCTCACCGAGAACCCACGTGAAGGACTACAGGGAAAGATCGTGGTCGACGTGCCGGTCGAGACTCAGGTGGAGCGTCTCGTCGCTCATCGCGGGTTCTCGCAGGACGATGCTCGGGCTCGGATCGCTCGCCAGGCCTCGCGGGACGAGCGACTGAATGGGGCCGACTTCGTGGTCGACAACAGTGGTGACCGATCGTCGCTCGAGGCCCAGATCGACCGCCTGTGGTCGTGGCTCACGTCGTTACCGCAGTTGCCGCCCGACTACGAGCCTCCACGCCCGAAGATGTCCACATGAGCGGCTCGTCCACCACGGGTACGCCGACGTTCGCGGTGGTGTCGGAGTTCGAGCCGGCGGGCGATCAGCCGACCGCGATTGCCAAGCTCGCCGATGGCATCGAGAAGGGATTGCGCTTCCAGACCTTGCTCGGCATCACCGGATCGGGTAAGAGCGCGACCATCGCGTGGACGATCGAGCGAACACAGCGACCCACTCTGATCCTCGCGCCCAACAAGAGTCTGGCCGCGCAGTTGACGCAGGAAATGCGCGAGTTCTTCCCCGACAACCGGGTGGAGTACTTCGTTAGTTACTACGACTACTACCAGCCCGAGGCGTACATCCCGTCGAGTGACACGTTCATCGAGAAGGACTCGTCGATCAACGACGACATCGATCGCTTGCGACACTCGGCCACCGCCGCGCTGCTCACGCGTCGCGACACCATCGTGGTCGCGTCGGTGTCGTGTATCTACGGTATGGGTGATCCCGACGAGTACCGGGGTCAACTCGTAGAGCTGCACGTGGGAGTCGACTACGACATGCGCAGCATTCTGCGACGCCTGGTCGATCTGCAGTACGACCGCAACGACATGACGCTGGGTCGCGGCAAGTTTCGGGTGCGGGGTGACACGATCGAGATCCACCCGGCCTACGAGGAGTCGGTTCTTCGCGTCGAGATGTTCGGTGACACGGTCGATCGGTTGTCGATGATCGACCCGCTCACCGGTGAGAATCTGCGTGACCTCAACGAAGTGATCGTGTTCCCGGCCACGCACTACGTGGCCGGAGACGAACGAATGCGCCGGGCCGTGCTCGGGATCGAAGCCGAACTGCAGGAACGACTGGCCACGTTCGAGAAGGAGGGCAAGTTGCTGGAGGCCCAGCGCCTCCGCATGCGTACTCAGCACGACCTCGAGATGATCCAAGAGGTCGGATACTGCAACGGCATCGAGAACTACTCGATGCACATCGACGGACGTCAGCCGGGCGAGCCACCGTTCACTCTGCTCGACTATTTCCCGGACGACTTCTTGTTGGTGATCGACGAGAGCCACGTGGCGGTGCCGCAGTTGCACGGCCAGTTCGCTGGCGACCGGAGCCGCAAGGACGTGCTCGTCGAGCACGGTTTCCGTTTGCCCAGCGCTCGTGACAACCGGCCCCTGCGCTTCGAAGAGGTGCTGGGTCGCATCAACCAATGCATCTTCTTGTCGGCCACACCCGGACCGTACGAACTCAAGGAATCCCAGCAAGTAGTCGAACAGATCGTGCGCCCGACCGGTTTGGTCGATCCGGAGGTGGTGGTGAAGCCCACCAAGGGTCAGATCGACGACCTCATGGAGCAGGTCGAGAAGCGCGTCACGATGGGTGACCGTGTCCTCGTCACGACCCTCACCAAGAAGATGGCCGAAGACCTCACTGACTATCTGCTCGAACAGGGCATGCGCGTCCGCTACCTGCACAGCAATATCGACACCATCCAGCGAATCGAGATTCTCCGGTCGTTACGTTTGGGTGAATTCGACGTGCTGGTGGGCATCAACCTTCTGCGCGAGGGTCTCGACCTTCCGGAAGTGAGCCTGGTGGCGATCCTCGACGCCGACAAGGAGGGCTTCCTTCGCTCGGAGACGTCACTCATCCAGATGATCGGACGCGCGGCCCGAAACGTGGACGGCCAGGTGATCATGTACGCCGATCAAATGACGCCCTCGATGCAGCGTGCGATCGAAGAGACCAATCGCCGTCGAGAGAAGCAACTCGCGTACAACCTCGAACACGGCATCAATCCGCAGACGATTCGCAAGGCGGTGGGCGACATCTTGTCGATCCTGCGACCCGACGGCGACGGTTCGGCTCCGGTTCCGGGCAAGGACCGCCGGCGTCAACGCGAACGCGACAAGGTTCAGCGCGAACTCAAGACGCTCCCGCAACAGGAGTTGGCCCGCCTCATCCAGACTCTCGAGGACGAGATGCACGAGGCGGCGGCCGATCTCAAGTTCGAGTACGCGGCTCGCCTGCGTGACGAAATCAACGAATTGCGCCGCGAGCTGAAGGACGCTGGCTGAGAGGGTTCCTGGTCCGATCAGTAATGTCGGCGACGTGTCGGATCGGCTGGTCGTCAGGGGTGCTCGCGAGCACAATCTCAAGAATCTGAGTGTCGACCTCCCGCGCGACAAGATGATCGTGTTCACCGGCTTGTCGGGAAGCGGCAAGTCCTCGCTCGCCTTCGACACCATCTACGCCGAGGGTCAACGGCGCTACGTCGAGTCGCTCAGTGCCTACGCGCGACAGTTCCTCGGGCAGATGGACAAACCCGACGTCGACGTGATCGAAGGGCTGTCGCCGGCCATTTCCATCGACCAGAAGTCGGCCAGCCGCAACCCACGGTCGACCGTGGGCACGATCACCGAGGTGTACGACTACCTGCGTTTGCTGTACGCCCGCATCGGCGTCCAACACTGCCCGAAAGACGGCACCAAGTTGGCGCGGCAGACCCCTCAGCAGATCGTCGACCGCGTCATGACCCTCCCCGAAGGGACGCGCTTCCAGGTGCTGGCCCCGGTCGTGCGTGGCCGCAAGGGCGAGTACGAGACTCTGCTCAACGACATCGCCGGTCAGGGTTTCGTCCGCGCTCGCATCGACGGCGAGGTCGTCGACATCAACGAGTTCTTGAAGTCCGAGAAGAAGCTGGCTCGCTACGAGAATCACACCATCGAGGTCGTGGTCGACCGTCTGGTGCGCCGTGACAACATTCAGCGTCGTCTCACCGACAGCCTCGAGACGGCCCTTCGGCTCGCCGAGGGTGTGGCCGAGGTCGAACTGGTGGGCGACGGCAAGGGTGAGGACGAAAAGCTGACGTTTTCGCAGCACCTGGCCTGTCCGAAGTGCGGATCGTCCTTCGACGAACCGGCGCCACGAAACTTCTCGTTCAACTCCCCGTACGGGGCCTGTGAAACCTGTGACGGCCTCGGCACGACGTTCGAAGTCGATGCCGATCTCGTGATCCCGGACGGCGACCTGGCCCTCAGCGAAGGAGCCATCTCGCCGTGGCGCAGCGCTCACACCGGCTTCTTCCAGCGCATTCTCGAATCAGTGGCGACCGATCACAAGATCGACATGGACAAGCCCTGGAACAAGTTGAGCGCCAAAGCGCAGAAGATCGTGTTGAACGGCCTACCCGGAACCATCACGGTTCGATTCAAGAATCGCTACGGGCGTCAACGCCAGTTCAACACGACGTTCGAGGGTGTCATCCCGTGGATCAAGCGTCGGCACGAGAGCGCCGAAAGCGACTGGAGTCGCGAGCAGTACGAGGGGTACATGCGGGAGGTGCCGTGCACGGCCTGCGAAGGCGCCCGTCTCAAGCCGTCGACTCTTGCGGTGACCGTCAACGGTAAGAACATCTCCGAAGTCTGCGAGATGCCGATCGGAGACTCGTCGCGCTTCCTGGCCGAACTCACCCTGTCCGATCGTGACCGCATGATCGCCGAGCGAGTGGTCAAGGAGATCAACGCCCGCCTCGGTTTCTTGCTCGACGTCGGACTCGATTACCTGACTCTCGGTCGTTCGGCGGGCACTCTGGCCGGTGGGGAAGCGCAGCGCATTCGACTGGCCAGTCAGATCGGGTCGGGCCTGGTCGGAACCTTGTACGTTCTCGACGAGCCGTCGATCGGTCTGCATCAGCGCGACAATCGCCGACTCATCGACACGCTGCTTCGTCTGCGAGATCTCGGTAACACCGTCTTGGTCGTCGAACACGACGAGGAAACCATCCGCGAGAGCGACTGGATCGTCGACATCGGCCCGGGGGCGGGCGAGCACGGTGGCGAAGTCGTGTACAGCGGTCCGGTGAAGGGCATCACGAAGGTCAAGGATTCGTTGACCGGCCAGTACCTGGCCGGGAAGAAGTCGATCCCGGTGCCGGCATCGAGGCGCTCGCCAGGTGTGCAGTGGATCGAGGTCGTCGGTGCCCGTGAACACAATCTCCAGAACATCGACGTGAAGATTCCTCTCGGTTGCTTCGTTGCCGTCACCGGTGTGTCGGGTAGTGGCAAGAGCACGCTCGTGCGTGACATCCTCCTGCCGGTTCTGATGCAGAAGATCTACAAGTCGAAGGACCCGGCCGGTCGACACAAGAAGATCGTCGGCATCGAGCACCTCGACAAAGTCATCGACATGGATCAGTCGCCGATCGGACGTACACCGCGTTCGAACCCGGCCACGTACACCGGGGTGTTCGACGGAATTCGGAAACTCTTCGCCACCACTGCCGAGGCGAAGACCCGCGGTTACCAGCCCGGACGGTTCTCGTTCAACGTTCAGGGTGGTCGCTGTGAAGCCTGTTCGGGCGACGGGACCATCAAGATCGAGATGCACTTCCTTCCCGACGTGTACGTGCCGTGCGAGGTGTGCAAGGGAGCGCGCTACAACCGCGACACCCTCGAGATCACGTTCAAGGGCAAGAGTATCGCTGATGTGCTCGACATGCCCATCAGCGAGGCCGTCGACTTCTTCGCCAATCAACCAGCGATCGCTCGGCACATGCAGACTCTCGTCGACGTGGGTCTCGGTTACGTTCGCCTCGGCCAATCGGCGCCCACTTTGTCGGGCGGCGAAGCGCAGCGCGTGAAGTTGGCGACCGAGTTGGCCAAGCGGAGCACTGGTCACACGATCTACCTTCTCGACGAGCCCACGACCGGTCTGCACTTCGAAGACGTTCGTCGTCTTCTCACCGTGTTGTCACGACTGGTCGATCAGGGCAACACCGTTCTCGTGATCGAGCACAGCCTGGACGTGATCAAGACGGCTGATTGGGTGATCGATCTCGGGCCTGAGGGAGGTCGCGGTGGTGGAACGGTGGTGGCCGAAGGAACTCCCGAGGACATCGCCAAGGTGGCGGCGAGCCATACCGGTCGCTTCCTGAAGCCTCTCCTCGCGTGACCGATCAGCCCTGCTTAGGCTGATGTGATGGTGCAGCGGCCGCCCAGTGCGAGCATTCCCGACGCTCCCGGTTCGTACCAGTTCAAGGATGTCAATGGTCGCGTGATCTACGTGGGCAAGGCCACGAGCCTGCGCCAACGTTTGGCTAACTACTTCCAGGACCCGGCGCTCCTGCATCCGCGAACGGCGCAGATGGTCGCGGCCGCCGAATCGGTCGAGTGGATGACGGTGCGCAACGAGGTCGAGGCGCTCATTCTCGAGTACAACCTCATCAAGGAGCACCGCCCGCGTTTCAACGTTCGCTTGCGCGACGACAAGAGTTATCCGTTCCTGGCCGTGACCCTCGACGAGGAGTGGCCGCGCGCGGTCGTGGTTCGCGGGCGCCGCAAGCCGGGTGTTCGGTACTTCGGGCCCTTCCCGCATGCGTACGCCATCCGCGACACTCTCGATCTCGTACTTCGCACCTTTCCGGTTCGCACGTGCAGTCCGGCGAAGTTCAATCAACATCATCGCCTGGGTCGCCCATGCCTGCTCTTCCACATCGAGAAGTGCAGCGGTCCCTGTGTGGGCGAAGTCGAACGCACCCGCTACGACTCCTACGTGGACGACCTGTGCTCGTTCCTCGACGGTCGCACCGACGACGTGGTGGCTCGACTCACCGACGAGATGAGTGATGCGGCAGCGAGCCTCGAATACGAGCGGGCCGCCCGTTTGCGAGATCGCTTGGCCTCGGTGGCACGCGCCATCGAGAAGCAGATGATCGTGGCCGAGCGTGACGAGGATCTCGACGTGATCGGTATCGCGGATGACGAACTGGAGGCGGCCATCCAGATCTTCTTCGTGCGCAACGGACGAGTGGTGGGCCGACGTGGCTCGATCGTCGACAAAGTGGAGGATCTGAGTCGGGCCGAACTGGTCACCCGTGTGGTCGAGCAGACCTACGGAGACGGACCAGCGATGGGGGTGCCGAAGCTGGTCGTGGTTCCCGATGTTCCGCCCGAAGCCGGAGCTCTCGAGGAATGGCTGAGCGAACGGCGGGGCTCGCGAGTGGAAGTTCGGTTACCGCAGCGAGGCGACAAACGTGAGTTGCTCGAGCTGGTCACACAGAACGCCCGCGAGGATTTCCTGCGCCATCGCATGAGGCGAGCGAGCGATCACAACACACGTAGTCGAGCGCTCACCGAGCTCCAAGATCTGCTGGGACTTCCTGAAGCACCTCTTCGTATCGAGTGCTTCGACATGGCGCATCTCCAGGGAACCGACTACGTCGGATCGATGGTGGTGCTGGAGGACGGGCTGCCGTCGAAGCGCGAGTATCGACGATTCAAGGTGCGCGACGTTCCGGGTAACGACGACTACGCGGCGATGGAGGAGGTGTTGACACGTCGCCTGCAGGCCTACATCGACGAGCGCGACAGCAGTCTCGAACCCGACGAGCGTGAACGCCCGCGTCGCTTCGCGTATCCGCCCCAACTTCTTCTCGTCGACGGCGGAAAGGGCCAACTATCGGTGGCTCACCGGGTGGTAACAGCCCTCGGCCTCGACTCCGAGATCCCCGTGGCCGCGCTGGCCAAGCGCTTCGAGGAAGTGTTCGTGCCGGGTCGCGACGAGCCGGTGGAGGTTCCGCGCGGCAGTGACGCACTGTTCATGCTGCAGCGCGTGCGTGATGAGGCTCACCGCTTCGCCAATACGTTCCATCGCGAGTTGCGCGGCAAGCGAATGACCGCGAGTTCGCTCGACGGCATCGACGGCTTGGGTGAAGCCCGCAAGCAGAAACTGGTGAAGGCGTTCGGGGGAGTGAACGCGGTCAAGAAGGCCAGTCTCGACGATCTGTTGGCTCTGTCGTGGCTACCCGACTCGGTTGCACGAGCCGTTCACGCCAAGTTCAATCAAGGAGTCAGCGGAAGTTCGGAATGATTTCCTCGACGAATCGTGCGTAACTCGCGCGACGCTGTTCGGGGCTGGCCCCGAGGCTGAAATCCGGAACGATGATCTCGTCGAATCCCACGTCGCGGTATCGCGCGATGGCGGCGCAGATCTCGTCGGGTCCGCCGATGACGCTGCGATCGGCCGGCGCCTTGGCGCGGATTCGGTCGGCTCTCTCGCGATCGTCGGCGAGGAAGAAGAAGGCTTGAACCGATCGCCTGATCGATCGCGGCTCGCGTCCGAGTCGCTCGCAGGCCTGATCGAGGGTGGCCGCCTTCTCGCCAGCCGTGTCGGGAGTGCCCCACACGTTCCACTCGTCGGCGTGACGCACGGTGATCCCGGTCATGCGTGGGCCACCGGTGCCTACCAGGAGTGGAAGGCGGCTCTGCACCGGAGTCGGCTGGCAGGTGGCGTCGGCGAAGGTGAAGTGCCGACCGCTGAAAGTGGTTCGTGGTTCGGTGAGGAGCGATCGAACGATCTGGATCGCTTCTTCGAAACGATCGACGCGGTCCTTGGGTGACAGCAGATCGAACCCGTAGGCCCGGTGTTCGTTGATCTGCCATCCCGCTCCGATGCCAAGAACCAGCCGGCCGCTGGAGACGCGGTCGAGCGACGCGGCGATGTTCGCCAGTACGGCGGGATGGCGAACCGTGGTCGGACTCACCAGTGAGCCGAGGCGCAACGTGGACGACACCGCGGCCACGGCCGACAAGATGGTCCACACTTCGTGAACATCTCCGTCGACAACACGTTCGTCGTCGGTGTTCGGCATGAAATGATCGGCGTACCAGAACCCGTGCCACCCTGTGTCTTCAGCCCACGCGACGAGATCGGCCACTTCGGCCCACGGACGTTCGGCCGATGGCCACACGGAGAAGTCGAGAGTCGTGCTCATGCGATCACCGTACGTGGCCGACTCGTCAGGGCTACCCTCGGAGGGTGGCCGATGACTTGTGGGAGCGCAACGCTTCGTGGTGGATCGACGGATTCACCGAAGGGGCCGATCCCGAGTACGTCGAGCAGATCCTTCCGTTGGCGGCTCGCGAATTGGAAGGGGCCCGTCGTGTTCTCGACGTCGGCTGCGGGGACGGTCAGGTGGCGCGACTGGCCAAGAGGCTGGGCGCCGACTTCGTGCTGGGTGTCGATCCGACCTGGAATCAGATCGTGGTGGCGGCCGGTCGTGGCGGCGGTATCGAAGTTCTTCGTTGTGACGCAGCGGGGTTGCCGTTGGCCGATGCATCCTTCGATGCCGTAGTCGCCTGCCTCGTGTTCGAGCACATCGACGCCGTTGATTCAGCGCTCGGTGAAGTGGCCCGCGTGCTGCAGGACGGCGGACGCTTCTGCTTCTTCCTCAACCATCCGCTCCTCCAGACTCCCGGCTCGGGCTGGATCGACGATCAGGTGCTCGACCCGCCCGAGCAGTACTGGCGAATCGGTGACTATCTCATCGAGCAGACGACCGTCGAAGAGGTGGAGAAGGACGTCTTCATCCCGTTCGTGCATCGGCCTCTCAGCCGGTACGTGAACGCCGCCGCCCGGCACGGCCTGTTCGTGGAGTGGATGGAAGAACCCGTTCCGCCACCCGGGTTCCTTGCTCGGGCCGCCGAGTACGAAGCGGCGGCCACCATCCCACGGCTCCTCTACTTGCGCATGGTGAAACGCGTGACTGATCGATCGAACTGATGTTGCGGTCACACGGAAGTAGCGTGATGTTCGGTGGCTGACATCCTCGTGATCACCGGTCTGTCCGGAGCCGGCCGCAGTGCCACTGCGGCCGTCCTCGAAGATCTGGGTTGGTACGTGGTCGACAACTTGCCCACGACTCTCGTGGAGACCATCGTCGAGTTGGCCAGCGCGCCGGGCTCGAGTATCGACCGGCTGGCTCTGGTGGCCGGCCGTCAGCATCTGGAGTTGATGCCCAAGGTGGCTGGTCTGCGTTCGCAAGGGCACCGGGTTCGCGTCGTGTACCTCGACGCGTCGACCCCAGAACTCGTGAAGCGCTACGAAGCGACACGTCGACGCCATCCGTTCGCCTCGGAGAGCGACGGTCTCCTCGAGGCCATCGAAACCGAACGCAGTCTCCTCGAGGCCATGAAAGGTGACTGCGATCTGGTGATCGACACCACCGCCCTCAACGTTCACCAGTTGAAGTCGCGACTGGTTGGAGTTTTCGACGACGGGTCGACCGAACGACTGCAAGTCGCTGTCGAGTCGTTCGGCTTCAAACACGGACTCCCAATGGACGCCGACATCGTCATGGACGTCCGGTTTCTCCCCAATCCGCATTGGGACGAGGCGCTGCGACCCATGACCGGGCACGACGAACCGGTTCGGAGGTTCGTCCTCGATCGGCCGGCCGCCCAGAAGTTCGTGGCCGACCTGGTGGAAATGCTGTCGGGAATACTGCCCGAGTACTCGGCCGAGGGGAAGAGCTACCTGACGGTCGCGATCGGGTGTACCGGGGGGCGGCACCGGTCAGTCGTGGTGGCCGAGGAAGTGGCGCAGCGTCTGCGCGCATCTGGCCAGCCCGTTCGCACGAGTCACCGTGACGTCAGTCGTTCGTGACGGGTTGATGAGGCTCGGTCCCGAACCGGCGAACTAACTTCGAGCCGCGACGCCAGGCGCGTCGAGAGCGAAGGAGCGAATCGTGACAGTTCGGGTCGGCATCAACGGATTCGGTCGAATCGGCCGCAACTTCTTCCGGGCGGTCAACAGCCGGGGAGCCGACATCGAGATCGTGGCGGTCAACGACCTCGGATCCCTCGACACGATGGCTCACCTGTTGAAGTACGACTCGGTTCTCGGTCAGTTGCCCTTCGCCGTGAAGGCCACCAAGTCGGGGATCAGCGTGGACGGTCAGGAGATCAAGGTCCTGAGCGAGCGTGATCCGAAGAGTCTTCCCTGGGGCGACCTCAAGGTCGACGTGGTGATCGAAAGCACGGGGATCTTCACCAAGCGCGACTCGGCGGCGGCTCACCTCGCCGGCGGAGCACCGTTGGTCATCGTGTCGGCTCCGTGCGACAACGCCGACGCGACGTTCGTGTTCGGCGTCAATCACAAGGATTTCGACTTCAAGAAGCACAAGGTCGTCTCGAACGCCAGTTGCACCACGAACTGTTTCGTGCCGCTGGTGAAGGTGCTCGACGACAACTTCGGCGTCGAGCAAGGTCTCATGCAGACCGTCCATGCGTACACCGGCGACCAGATGCTGGTGGACGGTCCGCACAAGGATCTGCGACGTGCGCGTGGTGCCGCCATCAACATCGTCCCGACGTCCACTGGCGCTGCTCGCGCCACCAGCCTCGTGCTCGAGAGCATGAAGGGCAAGCTCGACGGTACGTCGCTGCGCGTGCCGGTTCCGACCGGCTCGATCGTCGACTTCACGGCCAACCTGAAGAAGTCGGCCACGGTCGAGCAGATCAACGCGGCGTTCAAGAAGGCGGCCGCCAGCGGTCCGCTCAAAGGAGTTCTTCGGTACACCGAGGATCCGATCGTGTCGAGCGACATCGTCACCGATCCGCACAGCAGCATCTTCGACGCCGGACTCACCGCGAGCATGGGCAAGATGGTGAAGGTGCTGGCTTGGTACGACAACGAGTGGGGTTACAGCAATCGACTCGTCGACACCACTCTCTTCGCGGGAGCCAAAGTCCCCAAGCGTCGGTGACCGACGTGTATCGCGACATTCCGACTCTCGACGATCTGGGTGACGTCGCAGGCAAGCGCGTTCTGGTGCGTACCGACTTCAACGTCCCGATGGAGACGTCGGC
Organism: uncultured Bifidobacterium sp.; assembly: GCA_964513215.1. Lineage (GTDB taxonomy): Bacteria > Actinomycetota > Acidimicrobiia > Acidimicrobiales > Ilumatobacteraceae > Casp-actino8. The sequence goes on along the minus strand of CAZELU010000004.1, from coordinate 2,262 downwards.
GAACGGTGAGCGCGTGATCACCGACGACTTCCGAATCCGAGCGGCGCTCCCCACGATCAACTGGCTGACCGAACGGGGAGCGTCGGTGGTGTGTGCGAGTCACTTGGGTCGACCGAAGGGTGCTCCGGAGCCGAAGTACTCGATGGAGCCGGTACGCCGGCGTCTGGCCGAGCTCGCTCCGGGTGTCGAACTCCTGGAGAACCTGCGTTTCGACGCGGGCGAAGAGGCGAACGACCCGGCTTTCGTGGCCGAGCTCGTGACTGGTGTCGACGTCTACGTGAACGATGCGTTCGGAGCCGCCCACCGCGCCCACGCGTCGATCGTCGGTCCGCCCCGAACTTTGCCGTCGGCCATGGGGCAACTCCTGCAGCGTGAAGTCGAGGTGTTGCTCGATCTGCGCCACCGGCCCAAGCACCCGTTCGTCGCCGTTCTCGGCGGTTCGAAAATTTCTGACAAATTGGGTGTCGTCGAAGCGCTGCTCGAGGTCGTGGACGCCCTCGTGATCGGTGGGGCGATGTGCTTCACGTTCATGGCGGCCCAAGGACTGCCGATCGGCGATTCGTTGTTCGAACCCGATCAGGTCGACACCTGTCGTCGGCTCCTCGCGCAGTCGAAACCCATTCACCTTCCCGAGGACATCACGGGAGTCGACGCCGATGGCAACTACGCGACGTTCGGCCGACGCCTGCCACCAGGCGCCAAAGGTTTCGACATCGGACCCGGATCGGCTGCGGCGTTCTCCGACATCATCATGGATTCGCGCACGGTCTTCTGGAACGGCCCGATGGGCATGTTCGAGGACGAGCGGTTCGCCCACGGAACTCGTACCGTGGCGCAGGCCATGGCCGACACCAAGGCGTTCACCGTGGTGGGAGGCGGCGACTCCGCGGCTGCTCTCGCTCAATTCGATCTCGACGATCGCATCGACCACGTGTCCACCGGAGGTGGCGCATCGCTCGAGTTGCTCGAACTCGGAGATCTTCCTGGCCTCGAAGCCCTGAGAAAGGCACCCAATGCCCGCTGAACACGACCGTCGTCCGCTGATCAGCGGTAACTGGAAGATGAACCTCAATCACTACGAGGCGATTCAACTCGTGCAGAAGTTGAGCTACCTCGTGACGAAGGACGACTTCGCCAAGGTGGACGTGAGCCTGCATCCTCCATTCACCGACATCCGCAGCGTGCAAACTCTCATCGAGGCCGACGAGTTGCAGTTCGCACTCGGTGCGCAGAACACGCACCACGAGGACAAGGGTGCCTTCACGGGTGAAGTGGCACCAACCTTTCTCGCCAAGCTCGGCGTGCGCTACGTGATCTGCGGCCACAGCGAGCGGCGCCAGTTCTTCGGCGAAACGGACGACCTGGTGGCCAAGAAAGTGGCCGCCGTGCAAACCCACAAGATGACGCCCATCGTGTGCGTGGGCGAGACCAAGGACGAACGCGAACAGGGCCAGACCCTCGAGCGGGTGTCCGGCCAGGTTCTCGGGTCGCTGGCCGGTCGCAATGCCGCCCAGGTGGCCGACCTGGTGGTGGCCTACGAACCCATCTGGGCCATCGGAACCGGTTTGACGGCCACCGCGGCCGACGCCCAGGAAGTGTGCGGCGCGATTCGCCAGGTGATCGGCGGAAAATGGGGGGCCGAGACTGCCCGCGCCGTGCGGATCCAGTACGGCGGGTCGGTGAAGGCTGGCAACGTGGCCGAACTCATGGCCCAACCTGACATCGACGGCGCCCTGGTGGGCGGGGCCAGCCTCGATCCGGACGAGTTCGCTCGGATCGTCCAGTACCCATCTCACGTCTCCTGAGCCGTTCGGCAACCTGCCGGACGGACGCTGGTAACCTTTCGGCGCCGCGTCCACCGGGGAGGATGGTCAGCGGGCGGGGGGAGACCCCGTGGTCGTTCGACCCGTTTCCCTCCACCACCTGACCAGGAGGTTCCATGTCCAAGAAAACGAGCAAGGTGCTCGCTTTCGCGACCGGAATCGCTCTCATTCTCGCTGCCTGCGGCGGCGACGACGGCGATTCGGGCAGCGAGGCCAGCACACCCGCTTCGGAGGCTCCGGCCACCGAAGCCCCCGCAGGCGACTGCGGTCCCGACACACTCGAAGGTGGTGCTGGCGGCGCCGAAGGCGAAGCAGCCATGACGATCACCTTCGACATCAGCCCCGACGCCGTATGGCAGGACGGGTGTCCCATCACGGTGGCCGACTTCCAGTGCTCCGTGAACGCAACTCTCAACACCCCGGGTTCGATCAGCACCAC